>CAYLWK010000272.1:0-6077 GCA_964387255.1 uncultured Oligoflexia bacterium | reverse complement strand
AAACGCGCCTACCATGGCCTCCAAAAACCAAAAACCTTCGATTATAATTTGGTAGTGATTGGAGCAGGATCAGCAGGACTGGTAAGCGCCTACATTGCCGCCACCGTCAAAGCGAAGGTCGCTTTGATAGAGAAAAACAAAATGGGGGGAGATTGCTTAAACACAGGCTGTGTTCCAAGCAAAGCCCTCATCAAATCAGCCAAAGTCCTCCATACGATTCAAAAAAGTAAGACCTATGGAATTCATACCGCTCATGCACAATTTGATTTTTCAGAGCTCATGCAACGCGTGCAATCAGTAATTCAAAAAATAGAGCCTCACGATTCTGTAGAACGCTACAGTCAATTAGGAGTCGAGTGTATTCAAGGAGAAGCCACCATTGAAGACCCCTGGAGAGTGCAAATCAATGGAAAAACGCTCACCACTCGGTCTATCATCATTGCCACCGGCGCAAGACCCTTTGTCCCACCTATTGCAGGGATTGAAGAAGCACCGATCGTGACTTCAGATACAATCTGGGAGGTGACGACTCAACCGAAAAAAATGGTTGTCTTAGGAGGAGGCCCCATTGGATCTGAGCTTACTCAAGCCTTTGCACGTCTAGGTACCAAAGTTATCCAGGTAGAGAAAGGTAGCCGAATTCTTAGCAAGGAAGATCCAGAAGTTTCAGAATGGATTAAAAAACAATTTGAATCTGAAGGAATAGAAGTCCTCACAGGTCATGAAGCCATTGCCTTTAAAAAGACCGATAATGGACATCGACTCATATGTAAAAACATAAAAGACCAAAGTGAACGAGAAATTGATTTTGATTTAGCGCTCATTGCCGTAGGCCGAAAACCCAATGTAGAAGGTTTTGGACTGGAAAAGCTTCACCTCAAACCCAGTCCCTCTGGCACAATCTCTCATGATCTTTTCTTACAAACCCAGTTTCCAAACATATTAGTCTGCGGAGACGTTGCGGGTCCTTACCAGCTCACCCATGTTTCTGCTCATCAAGCCTGGTTTGCATCGGTCAATGCGCTTTTTGGAGGCTTAAAAAAGTTCAAAGCAGACTATCGGGTGATTCCCTGGGCTACCTTTGTTGACCCCGAAGTTGCTCGAGTCGGGCTCAATGAAGAAGAGGCAAAATCAAAAGAAATTGATTTTGAAACTACGACCTATGGTATTGATGATCTAGACCGGGCAATCACCGAAAGCGAAAATCATGGTTGGATTAAAGTCCTCACCCCTCCTAATTCTGATCAAATCTTAGGCGTAACGATTGTTGGCCCTCATGCTTCGGAGCTGATTTCAGAATTTATCTTCGCAATGAAACATGGCCTTGGACTGAAAAAAATCCTAGGCACCATCCATATTTACCCCACCCTATCTGAAGCCAATAAATACGCTGCAGGAGAATGGGCTCGAGCACACTCTCCCAAGAAACTCTTAGAGTGGGTTCAACGCTATCACGACTGGAAGCGAAGCTAGCGCTTAACTACTTGATTTCAACAAAGAACGTCTTCGTCGAACATAGACACTATTTCTAACTCTTGCAATTTCACGGGATCGTTCATCAGTAAACGCATAATAAAAATCATGAACTGCCGAGCCACACGCATCAAGCTTCTCCTGGATGATTCGACAATCCACATTAGAAAGCTCTACCTTGAGATGTATGGAGGTTCGAGAGGGTTTTAAAAACTCAACTTCAATGCGTTTTGTCCAAACATCCACATCTTTAAAAAACTTTGGGATCATCACTGCTGGAAATGGGTCACAAATCATCGCCAGCACCCCTCCAAAAAACGTTCCATGCATATTTTTAAGATACCAACGCATTGGCAATTTCAACTGAATCTGACGTAAATCGTCAGTATAATCGACCACCTTCAGCCCAATAAACAAAAATGGTGGATAGAGCTGCAGAAGCTTGGGCTCAGGAATGATCTTAATTTTTTTAATGATTTCGACGATATTCACTAGAACGGCATGGTGTCACTAACCCTCTGAAAAGAAAAGAATAATTTACTCGGTTTAATATTGAGAAAACCACTCAACTGCGATAGGCACTGGGAAAGAGGTAATCAAATGCGAATGAGAGACTGGATCGTCCTATCGGGCAATTCCAACTTAGCCTTAGCTGAAATGGTTTCAGAAAAATTAGGAAAAACTTTAGGGAAAGCAGAAGTAAGACGCTTTGCCGATGGAGAGGTTTTTGTAGAAATTGGAGAAAATGTCAGAGGTCGAGATGCGTACGTGATTCAAAGCACCTGCACTCCAGTGAATGATAATTTGATGGAACTTTTAGTGATGATTGATGCGCTTAAACGAGCAAGCGCAAAAGAAATCACCGCCATTTTACCTTATTTTGGTTACGCTCGCCAAGACCGAAAAGTCGCTCCACGCACCCCCATTTCCGCAAAGCTAGTAGCAGACCTGCTCGCTGCTGCAGGAACAACTCGCATTGTTGCAATGGATCTGCATGCCGGACAGATTCAAGGTTTCTTTAATATCCCCTCTGACAACGTCTTTGCGATGCCTGTGATTTTAAACTACCTCAAAAGAGAATTAGTCCGAGACGGTGAAAAGACCGTCATCGTCAGTCCTGACGCTGGCGGTGTAGAACGAGCCCGTGCTTATGGTAAACGTTTGCACGCTAGCGTGGCCATGATTGACAAACGACGTACCGGTCCGAATGTAGCAAAGGCAATGAACGTCGTGGGAGACGTGAAAGGAAAAACCGCAGTGATCATTGACGATATGTTTGATACTGCCGGCACCTTAACGGAAGCGGCATCAGCAGTCTTAGAAAATGGCGCAACGGATGTTTATGCCATTGCAACTCATGGTGTCCTTTCAGGACCCGCCATTGAGCGTATTCAAAATTCTAAAATCAGCCGTGTGATTGTCACTGACACGATTCCACTGAGAGAGGAAGCGCGCGCCTGTGAGAAAATCGTCCAACTTTCTGTGGCAGATTTGATTGCAGAAGCCATTCATCGAATTCATAATTACCATAGCTTGAGTAGCTTATTTGTCTAATGAAAGTCATTGCAGGTCTCGGTAATCCCGGTCAAAAATACGAGCTCACCCGACACAATGTGGGTTTTTTATTCCTCGACCAGCTCCAACTTCACTGGAGGTTCCCTCCGTTTAAATCAGGGAAAAAAGAACTCCTCTCAGAGGGAATGATCAAGGGTGAAAAAGTCGCTTTAATCAAGCCTCAAACTTACATGAATCTCTCTGGAGAAAGCGTGGTTCCTTATTGTCGCTTTTTTAAGGTAGACCCTATCGATCTCTTAGTCGTCCATGATGACTTGGACCTTCAGCCCATGCAGTTAAAACTCAAATCAGGAGGTGGAACTGGAGGCCATAACGGACTAAAGTCGATCGAAGAGGTTTGGGGGAGTGGTAAGAATGGATATGCACGACTCCGCATCGGCATAGGCAAACCTCAAACCGTGGGTTCTCGACTCTCTCCAAGTGACTATGTTTTAGGGACACTTTCAAAAGATGAAATTGAAAACTTTGAAAAAGCTATCCCTGGAATGATTCAAGCTGTAGAGCTTTGGATTGATGGGAAACTTGATCGCGCCATGAATCAGCTCAATCAAAAAATTAAACTAAATCAGCAAAAAAACACAGTAGAGGATGAATGAAATGGGATTTAAATGTGGCATCGTCGGCCTTCCAAACGTTGGCAAGTCAACAATTTTTAATGCACTGACATCAGCGGGTGCCGAGGCGGCTAATTTTCCATTCTGTACGATTGAGCCCAACACCGGAATCGTCAAAGTTCCAGACACACGACTGGACTCGATTTGTCAGTATATTAAGCCGAAGTCTGTGATTCCAGCCACGATGACCTTTGTAGATATCGCTGGACTTGTAAAAGGGGCTTCGAAAGGTGAGGGACTAGGAAACCAGTTTTTAGGTCATATTCGTGAAACCCAAGCGATTGCCCATGTGGTTCGCTGTTTTGAAGATGACAACGTCGTGCATGTGGATGGCTCCGTAGATCCCATTCGAGATATTGAAGTCATCGATACAGAACTCATTTTAGCTGACCTCGAAACGGTATCTAAGAAACACGCACAACTTGAAAAAACTGCTCGAAGTGGAAATAAAGAAGCCGCTGCACTTTATGGCGTGCTATCCAAAGTCAAAACGGCTCTTGAAGCAGGGACTCCTGCACGAGCTCTCCCGCTTGAGAATGACGAACTCAAACGACTTGCTGAATTTCATTTAATCACCTTAAAACGAGTCATGTATATCGCTAACTTAAGTGAAGATGAAGTTTCTGAGCCTGAGAAAAATTCGCATTATCAGAAACTTTGTGAACACGCTAAAAAAGAAAATGCACCGGTCGTCGCAATCTGCGGGAAAATTGAATCTGAAATTGCTGAATTAAGTGAAGAAGAAAAAGTTGAGTTTCTCTCAGATCTTGGCATGAAAGAACCTGGCTTGAACCGCGTGATTCGAGCAGGTTATGATCTCCTCGGATTGGAAACTTATTTTACAGCAGGAGAAAAAGAAGTCCGAGCCTGGACGATTCGTAAGAATGTCACCGCTCCAGAAGCAGCGGGAGTCATTCATTCCGACTTTGAAAAAGGATTCATTAAAGCTGAAGTATATCACTATGATGATCTGATCAAGCATCAATCCGAGCAAGCCATTAAAAATGCAGGAGCACTTCGTCTCGAGGGGAAAGACTACCAAGTCAAAGATGGAGACATTATGCATTTTCGGTTTAATGTTTAGTTTTGACTCAATTCATTTTGAGTGAAAAATAAATCCAAGTTACTTAGCTTTTGACCATCGATTAAATAAGAGTACCAATAATAATTTCGGACAATGGAGCGCACATAGTTTTTAGTTTCCGCATAAGGAATGGTTTCGATAAACTCTTCTAGGCTAGTAAATTGGACTTTTTGCTTTAGCCACTGTCGCATTCGAAAAGGTCCAGCATTATAACCTGCAAGAGCATAGGCCCAGTTTCCATTAAACTGACCTATGACTTTCTTCAAGTAACGAGCTCCTAACTCAATATTACGTTTAGGATTTGTAAGCTCTGATTGATAGATCTCAGAATCCACATCGATTGCTGTAAAACTCATCAGCTGCATTAAACCTGAGGCACCTGAGCCTGACTGAATGCTAGGCCGAAAAGCCGACTCCTGCTTAATGAGACTCAAGATTAAAATCGGGTCGATTTCAACGTCACTTGCTACAGCTTGAATCTCTTTCCAAAACGGTTTTGGAAACGTCGCATTCAGCTGAAACGAATCATTGACCACCTGACTTTTTCTAGAAATCAGCTCAGAGTAAAGCTTAAAAACAGTGAGGTGCGCATCTCCTGCACGTGCAATTCCAATCAAATACAACAAAAAAGGATCGTCATAGAAAGATCGAAGCTGAATCTGACTCACTTCTTTGGCTGCATACGGATACACACCTTCTCCATAGAGTTTCTTAGCTCGCTTTAAATGAAGGGCATCCTTAGGTGTTAAATGCTCATCAAAGTCTTGTGCTTCTGGAAGCGTCGCTGAGAAATAAACTTGAGGTTCACGTTGAATTCGAAAAGAAGCGGCAAGAGAATAAAACGATAGTGGAGAGTATTTCATAGCCTTTTTAAAATAAATCGAAGAGGCTAATGGTTCATCGTCTTTACGTAAACTCTCCCCAATCCAAAAGTGAACTCGCGCTTGTTCTTTACTTCGTGGGAACTCTTGTTCTACCTCTTGGAGGATTCGCGCTGAATGAGAAAATCGACCTCGCCAATAGTAGTCAAACCCCTGGTTAATTTTCTCTTGATCTCGATCCGTACCATAGTACCGTCCAAAGTGCGTTTCTGCGACTGGGAAATCAAGCTGCCAATCTTGAGATTTTGGATATGCTTTTTTTAATAAAGCCCTTTCTTTTGCTTGTTCTGGATAGGTACGAATGAGCCAACGGACACGATTCTCGCATGATTTTTGAGCAAATTGACGGCAAAACTCACCATAGCTCACTAAATCATTCACCGGCAAAACAATCCGAAGTCGCCGTCTTCCCACTCGAACGAATGCTTTTTCAAATGTTTCAAAAGCATC
>CAYLWK010000271.1:0-5745 GCA_964387255.1 uncultured Oligoflexia bacterium | reverse complement strand
CGGAACGCAACGATCGTGAGGTGTTGTCATATACTCTACTTCACACCTATCAGAGTAATATTGTTCTATTAATTCATCGATAATTCTGGAGTCATTTAAAGGATTATCTGCCGTACACCGAATAAGGTGGTCACAAGGAAACGTTTCAAGCGCTTTAACAAATCTGGAAAGCACATCGTCTAGGCTCCCTCGAAAAAAAGGGACGTCTAATTTTTTACATTCTTCTATGATACTGTCATCTTCTGGGTTCGTCGAGGTCAGGACGATCAGTTCATTGATTCTTTTTGTATGACTCAGTCTCCTGATTTGTAACTCGAGCACTGAAAAGTCGGCCAGTGGCAATAAAACCTTGCCTGGCAATCGCTCTGAACTCATCCTAGCTTGAAGAAATAAATTTATTTTAGCCATTTCGGTTCATGAAACCCTGCAGTTAATTTCTTTAAAGCTATAGTGGCCGTTAGAATTTCGAATGAGTCTAAAGATCTTATCAAAGCCTTCCTTTTGTGCATAGCCACACAGTTTTTGAGGATTTACATTCTTCTTTTTCCATATCCCTTCATTCTCCTCGTAGGATTGGTATCCACGTTGGTTCGCCCGACAAACCTTGCCTTCGATGACCGCCATGCCAGTCAACATGGGTGCAAAATAAGGTGATATAATGCAATCTGGTTTGGTTTTTCCTTTGCGGTTCCCCAAAGACCAATAGGTTTCATGTTCACGAGAAATAAAAACGACGGAGCTTTTCTTTTTATTCCTTGGCACCTCATAGAACAAATCATTTAAAGCTATTATTATTTTATGAGAATCAGGCTGTTCTGAAATTTTCTTTTTGATCTCTAATTTATGCAAGTTACTCGCAATAGCTTGTTTTCGGATTACTTTTTTTCGTCTGAAGTAGTTCTCTACTTCTAAAACAAATCGATTGCTTGAGGTCAACAACATACAAGTGACAATTAAACAAAGTGCTATTGTCTCCGGCTTGTAACCACAAATTAGAAAACTCCTCCATTTTACAGGGCTAGAGAAAAAGGAATTAGTATAGAAACAAAGGCTCATGAAAAGACAGAAGCTGATATACGACTGGTATGTCATGAAAAATAGAGCATTTTTTGTGCCGTCTAAGGTAAAAAGCGCACCCGGTAATATCCCTAAAAATAAGAGTAAAATTACGATTTCTAAGTCGAGTAGTTCCCTACTTTTGAACTTATCGAAAATCGACTTCCAATTTTTGACCCGGTTTTGATGTAGCCGAAGAAGGCAGTAAATAATGACCCAAAATGCTTCAAAAAAATAATACCAACCCCAGAGCTCCTTGGGCACTCGATCTAAAATAGGAAAAAAGGAAATCTCGTTAGTCTGTCTCGGGTGGGTGAAGTAAAAAGTAACTAGGCAGGTTAAAATGCTACAGACTAAAGATAAGATAAACACAGGCTTGCGGATAAAACCAAGTCTGATACCAATCAAATAAATGGTCGGAGCAAGTACCAACATTGTCGATATTTTAAAAAAGCCTGAAATCATTAAGAATAAGGGCACAAACCCAATCCACAAAAGCCAATCACTTACTTCAAAGCGGTCAAGCTTTCCTCTTTTATTATTTCGAAACCAGAACACAAGACTACAAAGCATAAAAAACATCGTGCTTAAGGACATCGAAAAGCTTTCGCTTGTCAAAAGAGTCGTGAATCTTGTTCGAGAAATTCCATCTGGTGGCATTACACCAAAAGCAAAAATAAGAAATGCAAACCAAAATAAATAGTTTTTGAAAAATGCCTCGGTCCTCGGCTTGAACTCATAGCAGGCACCTGCCTCCAGAATTAAAAATAGAAAAGCCTTAATGTGAAGGCCTGTGAAGATTAGTGGAAAGCCGAAATTGTAAACTTCGTGTGTCGGTAGCTGAACCATTTTTGCTAAATGAGCCATCATCCAGTGACTTCCGAAGTGATAAAAAAAGAAGTTTAGCCCGTTAACCCCGATCGAGGGAACGCTATAGGTGTCGATCATTTGAGCAACAGTTGAATGTAATAAAGCGTCTGCGTCTTCTCTGCCTAAAAAGAGCAATTCAAAAAAAATAGGATTGGTGCTTCCGATCGTCCAGATGTGATGAAGAAGCCAAACTGCTAAAACCAAGGGAAAACAGACGAACGCTATTTCTCTCCATTGCTTGAGTTGAGAGAAAAATTGCAAAATCAAAATTAAAGATAATAAAAAACCAGTAACCCCCAAAAACTGGCATGACAACTTGCTCCATTCGATAGGCAAAAAACCTACTGAGAAAACGGCGAGAATCGTAAGTAAATAAAGACTACTTTCTGCGTGATACCATTTTAAGGCAGTTTTTGGTCTCTTTCTTTCAAAAAATGATGAAAGGAAAAATGGGAATAAAAGCAAAAAAAAGCTTAGGCCCAAGGTGAAAACAACAGGAGCGCTTTGGTGGGACGGAAAGCCTTTAGTGTAGTCGCTATAACCCAAAAACAGCCCCACAACCATGATTACGCAGAATAAGTTGATCGTTAATCGAGCGTTTTTGTAGCCTTTCATGATAGCGCCTTCTTCTTAACTCTTTTTAGAGACTTTTGGTTTAACCTAAAGGTCCTAAAATCGATAGCAAAAATCTGAGTTTTATGACAGACCTTACGGTCTATGCATTTGGAATATTTTTCACATGATACATTTAAAAAGGCTTTGGAAGTGGATTTGCCGAGGGCGGATAAGGTGAAATTGTTTGCTGATATTTGTCGATTCAATACCCTTTATGCAATCAAAAAAGCAGGATCGGGTCACATCGGTTCCAGTTTTAGTGCCATGGACATCGTCACTGCTTTATATCTCTCCGAAATAGATCAACCTGAAGAAAACGAGTCCAAGTATCAGCGAGATATTTATTTTTCTTCAAAAGGACATGATGCGCCTGGTTTATATTCCATCTTAACTGGGTTAGGCTTACTGCCATTTGAAAAAATTCATCATCTTCGTCGCTTAGGGGGGCTGCCCGGACATCCTGACGTGGGGACAAACGCTATCTTTTGTAATACAGGCTCTCTCGGAATGGGAGTATCCAAGGCGAAAGGTTTCTTAAGGGCTAAAAACTTTCTTGGTAAACCAGGGAAGATCTATGTCTTAACAGGCGATGGAGAGCTGCAAGAAGGTCAGATTTGGGAGTCTTTAAATTCGGCTGTCAATCATCAATTGAACGAAATCACAGTTTTTGTTGATCACAATAAAGTGCAGTCTGATACCCTTGTTTCGCGCGTTTCTGATTTGGGAAATTTGGAGGATAAATTTAAAAGCTTTGGTTGGCATGTCTCTCGAGTGAACGGTAATAATCCTGATGAGATCCTTAATGTCCTTGAAGACTTAAAAAAAATTGATGAAAAACCAAAGGCTGTGATTGCAGATACGATAAAAGGGGCCGGCGTTTCTTTTATGGAGCATACAAAAAATTTAAATGACGGCCAACATTACTATCAGTACCATAGTGGTGCTCCAAGCGACGAGGATTATAGAGCTGCGGTAAAAGAACTTCGAGAGAAGATTGATTCTAAGTTTGGAAAGTTCGGCCCTTGGCAAACCATTGAAGTTGAACACAGAGTAACAAAAAATTCTTCAAGTGCACCGATTCAAAATTTAGTAAAAAAGTACTCGGAAATTATCCTCTCTCATGCCTGTAATGATGAAAAATTAGTGGCTTTAGACGCGGATTTAGTTTTGGATACAGGGTTGATCCCACTTAGCGAAAAATTACCAGAGCAATATATCCAATGTGGTATCGCAGAAATGGATATGGTCTCACAGGCAGGTGCTTTAGCTTTAAGTGGAATGTTGCCAATTTGTCACTCATTTGCTTGCTTTTTAACTCCTCGAGCAAACGAGCAGATTTATAATAATGTGACAGAAAAAAGCAAAGTGAATTATTCGGGCTTCCTGGCAGGTCTGATTCCCGGCGGGCCAGGGCACTCGCATCAATCTGTCAGAGACATTGCATTGATGGGTAGCCAGCCGAATATGGTGGTGATTCAGCCAGCTTCAGAGATTCAGCTTGAGCAGGCTTTTAATTTCTCTTTGCAAACAAAAGAAAATGTCTATTTACGGATTAGTAGTCCCCCTTTTCAGCAGCAAATTGAAGTTACCGGGAATGACTTCAGAGAGGGGGTGGGATTTACGGTGATCGATGGCAAAGATGGAGTTTTACTCACCTATGGTCCGTCCTTTTTAAATGAGGCCATTCAAGCAGCAGCTTTGCTAAGAAAGGAAGGAAAGACTCTTAAATTAATCAATATGCCTTGGTTAAACCGAGTGGATATGAACTGGCTTGTAAAGGAACTTGAAAATCAACCCTTTTTAATCACGGTAGATGATCATTTTCTTTTTGGAGGGCTAGGGATGTTGATAGCCTCAAAACTGTGCGAAAGCAACTTTCAGATACCAATAAAAATGCTGGGAATTGAAGAAGTTCCGGTATGCGGAACAAGCGAAGAGGTTTTGAAGTATCACTCGCTTGATGCAGATTCTATTTTTCGCAGCGTACAGACTTTTAGTCATTAGGTCTGGGGCTTCGTTTCACTTTCATCAGGAAGCTGGGACATTTAAAACAATATTCTTCTTACTGGAATAAACGTCAAGAGCCTCCTCACCGGGTTCTCTAAGTCCATTACCCGAATCCTTCACGCCTCCAAATGGAAAATGAGCCTCGGATCCATGAGTTCCTCCATTAACAGTTACTGTTCCAGCCTCAATGCGGTGTGCAAATTCCAAAGCCCTATTGTAAGTTTGAGTATGGATAGACGCTGTTAAGCCGTAAGAGCTGCAGTTGGCAAGCTCAAGGGCATGGTCGAAGTTCTCTGCTAGATACATGTTAGTCACCGGGCCAAAAAGCTCCCTTTGAGATATGTCATCTTTCGGTCCTGAGCCTTCTATAATCGTTGGCTCTAAATAAAAGCCATTTTTCAAGTCATCTCTCTGGCTGCGTTGTCCGCCTGTAAGGACACTTGCCCCTTCTCGTTGGGCTCGATTCACCGCATCTAACATCTTTTCAAGTTGTTTTTGATTAATCACAGGACCTAAGAAGTCGTCATCCTTGGAGCCGAGACTCAGGTTCTTAGCCTTTTCAACAAAAAGATATTTAAATCGTTCATAGATGCCTTTTTCAACAATAATCCTGCTTGAAGCGGCACACCGTTGACCCGCATTACTAAAGGACGATGAGAGGGCCCAATGCAAGGCTAAATCTAAATCTGCATCGTTACAAATTACGAGTGGATTTTTTCCACCCAATTCTAAAAATACCTTTGTAAGACGCGGACCGATCGTTTGCTCTATCCACTTACCTACCTCAGTTGATCCAGTAAAACTAAGTACTTTGATTTGCTCATTCTTAACAAGAGCTGCCCCAGCCTCTTCACCCACACCATGAACAACGTTAAAGACACCACTCGGTAATCCACCTTCCGCCGCAATCTCTGCGAAAATGTTCGCGGTATAAGGAGTATCTTCAGAAGCTTTCATAACAGCCGTATTTCCACAAATCAGTGCTGGAAACGCTTTCCATGCTACATTGGCGATTGGCGTATTTGAAGCAATGATTAAACCTGCAACCCCAACAGGCTCACGTAGGACCATGACACGCTTCATTGGATCCGATCCTGCGATGACTCTACCCCCCATTCGGCAGCCTTCACCAGCCATGAAGCGTCCTTGATTAATTGCTGCGCCGGTTTCACTCCAGGCATCTTTAAAAGACTTTCC
>CAYLWK010000270.1:0-16264 GCA_964387255.1 uncultured Oligoflexia bacterium | reverse complement strand
CGGAGCGTTACTCGAAGACGCAGAATAGAAATCAATTCCACGCTTGATTTCACTCGCAAGGTTTTCGTTCATGATATTCATTAGCTCACTGACTTCCTGAGGAGTGTCTTGCTGCGTGCTTCCAACTTTAAGCGACTCAGCATCAGCAAATGAAACATTTAAGTGTTTCTGAATCTCCATCGTCAAGTTCTTGCCCCCGATGGCGGAGTCTTTCGTGAAAACTGGTATTCCGTTTTGAACGACTACAAGTTTGGTTGAACTTGCCCCTATATCTACAAGAGCGACTGCCTGCCCCTGAGCTGCCGGATAAGTTGCTTCAAACAAGTTCTCAAGAGCAAAAAAATCAATATCTACCACTTTTGGCTTCAAGCCTGATTGTTCAACACTACTCATGTAACTTTCTAAAACAGTTTTCTTCACTGCGACTAACAAGATATCAACGAGATTATCTTTTGATTTTCTCAGCACTTGATAGTCCATGACTACTTCTGAGACATCAAACGGAAGATACTGTTCTGCCTCCCAAAAAATCTGGTCTTGAAGTTCTTTCATATTGGGGACTTCAAGGCTTAATTGCTTAACAATTACGGAAGTTCCTGAAAGAGAAGTGCAAACCTGCTGATTACCCAGCTTCAATTGCCTCAATAATGTTTTGATGCTTTCTACGACAGAGATGTGATTTACAATCTCTCGATTCACAATAGAATCTTCTGGAAGCTGAATAATCCCAAAATGTAGGAGTTTGAATCCTTTGTTTGATTTTTTTAATTCAACAAGTTTTATCGAGGATGAACCGATACTCAAACCCACAGCTGAGCCTCTTCCACCAAACGAAAAAAAACTTCCTAGTTTTGCAAAAATAAACCAACCCCTTTTAAAGACAAAACCCTTGTCTAATAGTTTACCTCGCCTCTAAAAAGGATCAACTAATTGAATGAAATATCTCCGTTTTTGCCCTTCATCATCAAAATACTGACACGGTCAAGTCTCGAGGTGGCCAGATCTTTGACTGGAGCTAAAATGATTGCACTCAATGGGGTAATTTTTGCCGGCTTTTGACCCTCGGCTGATGTGACTTGAACCCCTGTCAAGTGATCTAAACAAATTGATGTTGTAGCCCCCGGCAATCCCAGTTGCTCAGCAACCTCTGAAGCTAAAAACCGAAAGCTGCCTCCATCAGAAGGCTTATTAAAATTTTCTAATGGATACATTTTCTGGAAATCAAGGATTCGTCCGTTCTGACATTGAGTGAGTGCGACAACGTTGACGTGAGGTTTTGGGTCAGAGAGAAACTCGAGCTGAAAGCTTCTTTTTTGCAACGCACTTTCTTTTTTATAGTGATTAATAAGAGAAGCCACTTCTCTTATGGCTGAAAGTCCCTTCCACTTGATAGACCGATCGATCCATACAGGAACAGACGAAAAGATCAATGCCACAACCATTGTCAGCAGAATAATCTTACGTTGTTTTTTTCGTAAGCGTTTTTCGACTTTTTCCCAAAGTTCGAAGTACCGCCACTCATCTTGAGACCAGCGTTCATTTTCTAAATCGGTGTCATGTACTGGAGCCATACGTTTCCCAAGAAATAATATAGCACCGCTCCAAGCACTAAAAAAGGACCAAAAGGAATTGCTGTTTTGAGTCCACCCGACTCATTTTTTGAAAAAAGAAGGAGAAAAGCTCCAAATAAGCTTCCAATCACAGAGCTTAAAAAAATAATAGACCAAAGACTTTGGTACCCTAAAGCCGACCCTAAAAATCCCATCAGCTTGATATCTCCTCCCCCCATGCCCTCTCGCTTGGTCAACTGAAAGTAAAGGTAGGAAAACGTAAAAAAGACTCCAAATCCAATCAAGCCACCTAAGAGTGCATCCCGAAAGGCTAAATTCTCATCCAAAAAAACGGTCACCAAGGCAAAGACCCATCCTCCCAAGCTCAACTCGTCCGGAATAATTTGATGATGAATATCAATCACCGCAATAGCGATTAAAACAGAAAAAAGAATCCAATCACGAAAAATAGTTAACCAATCATAGTCATTGAAGATAGCAACTGCTAAAAAACTCAAAGCCGTCACTAATTCAACGACTGGGTACTGAAAAGAAATCTTTTTTTTACAGGCGAGACATTTACCCCTGAGTGCCAAGTAACTTAAAACCGGAATGTTTTCATACCAATTTAGTTTATGTCGACAGTTTCGACACTGACTTCTCGGATGGATCATTGATAGACCTTTTGGGAGTCTGATAATGATGACATTCAGAAAACTACCCACGATGAGGCCGAAGACAATCACCCATAAATTTAGTATTGCACTCGAACTCACCCTCAGTACTCCTTTTTAGAAAATAAAAAACTACCAAACAAAACATAAAAACCAGTCATCAAAAAAGTATACCCGATTCCATGGAGCACAAGATCAAAAGAAACTTCTAATGCATAGGTCACTTCTTTTGAAAGAAACAGAGACTCAAACTGAGGCAAAATAAAAGCGAGAGACGAAAAAAATAGTTTATTTACCTCATTGGGTGCTTTAGTAGCTAAAATTTTTAATTGCGAAAGATTAACACCAATTAAGTAAATACCTATTGTTAAAACTGAAGCAAGAATCGAAGATGAGAAGCTAGAAAAGAAAAGTGAAATACCCCCTGCAATGATTGCCTGCAAAAAGCCAAAAAATAAAGCAATCAACAGAGTCTCTGTGATTGAACCTTCTACAACCTGAAGGATCACAAGATAGCCAATTGAGGCTAAAAGCCAATTTAGAGTTAGAACCAGTGTGAGTCCGATAAACTTTCCAAATAAAAAGCTTGTCGCTGAAATCGGTCTTGAAAGCATCATAAAAAGTGTTCGATTCTCTACTTCTTTTTTGATCAGGCTTGAAGCTAGAAAAGTACTTGTAAACACGTTCACTAAAATCACACAGGTGAGCCCAAAGTCTAAAACAAATCGATCTGGTTTTAAAAATGTCAATCCAGATACAAGGTAACCCAACAGTAATAACAAAAATGTGAGCACAATCGAAGAATACAATATTTTATCTCGGACCAGCTCTTTAAAAGTGATCCGTGCAATGCTGTAGAGCTTATAAAGAGTGGTCACCAAAAAAAGCCTCCAATGAATTTCCACTTTTTTGAATGGAAAGAATTTTAAAATCCCGACACTCGAGCGCAAGTTTCAAGAACTCTGTCAAATCGGTATCGTTTTGATAAGCGTACTGGAACGATGAACTCGACACCTGAATTAAATTAAATTTTTCTCTAAGCCGACTAGTCGATTTATCATGAAACGCAAATGTCACAGTGCCCTTTAATTTTAGTTTAGATTGAATCTCAACCATCGACTGTTGAGCTACTTTCTTTCCATTTTTTATCAATAGGGCTTGATCACATAGATCTTCTACATCGCTCAATACATGGGAGCTAAAAAGAATTGTTTTTCCCTGCGATTTTAATTCTCGAATCAGGTTCTTGAGCTCCAGTCTCCCCGCTGGATCCAATCCGCTCATTGGCTCGTCTAAAATCACTATATATGGATTATGTAAAATGGCCTGTGCCACTCCAAACCGTTGGAGCATCCCTTTAGAAAATTTCCGTAGCTCACGATGTTCTGCGTGTGCTAACCGCACTCTTCTTAAGACTGTTTGAATTCTTTCCGTCAAGCCGGCCTGTTTCAACTCACTTAGTCTTCCAAATGCCTCCAGAAGCTGTCTTGCAGTCATATGATCGTAGAAATAGGGCCTCTCCGGAAGGTAGCCAATCTTTCTTCTCGCCATGGCACTTGCTGCATCATTTCCATCCACTAGAATCTGACCGTTGTCAGGTCGCCGAATGCCTACAATAAGATGAATCAAAGATGTTTTTCCCGCTCCATTAGGACCAAGAAGGCCAATCGTTTGTCCCTTTTTCACTTCAAACGAGACCTGATCCACTAAAGTGACCTTTTTCATGAAAAATCCTGATTGAACTGATTTTGAAACAGATTTTGCTGAAAGAATCATTTTAATAAGGCATCCCAGGAGTCACTTGATAACGAGTGGTTGTTTTGATTTTATTCTGGGGGGTTAAATAATAACGCCCTCCCAAAGGATCCGATAAATGGGTTTGGTTTTGAAAACGTCTCCATAAAGCTGCTATCGAAGTGCCTGTATTCTTTTTGTGACCTCGATACTGATCCCACTTCTCATTCACAAGATAAAGAGACCTTCCAACCAATAACGAGAGGTATTGAGTTTTAAGCTTTTCTAGATGACTCGCGTGGTCTCGATACACTTCTTTTAAAAAAAGAATCAATCGCATCCCCAAGTCATACATGCCCTCAGTAGTTTGAGTCTTTCTTTTAATACTTCTAATAAACTTGGGAGCACTTGGATAAGATGCTGCTTTGCGAAAATAATAAACTGATTTTCCTAGGTGATTAAAATCAAATAACTCAACATATGCCAAAGTCACAAGCAGCCGCCACGGTTGTGACCAAAACTGAGCTTTAAAAGAGGCACTCCAGGACTTCTCACCTTGACGCAACTGCTCCACTCCACGGTAGAGCAATTTTCGAGCCCCATGAATGTCACCATTAATCACCGATAAATATGATCCCCCTGCAAGGTACAGCTCATAAAAGTCAGGATCCAACTCCGTTGCAAGGTCGAGATCATAGAAAAGAGCCTTATGTTTCTGTCCCTGAAGCTGTTGATAATCAGGGTTTTGAAAAGCCTTCAGCACAATTGCGTCCGTCAATGTGCTGACATGTCCAAATGCAATGAGCTCCGCCCACTCCTTTGGCCATTTAAAAATCTTTTCAGGTGGGTTTTTAATCCAAGGTGTTTGAAAATTACTTAACCGCTTACCTTGCCACAGCGCACCGCCGCAAAGTCCAATCAAAACCATGCCCATGATCATCGATTCAAGTTTTGGGCTCGGCCACCCTTTTACGCGCCAAAAAGACTCGAGTGTTTTAATTGACAATGGCATATTCGCCCCTTACCATTGGAGAAGTTATTTTTATACACCATGCTGATATCAAAAACGACTAAACTTAATTTTTAATTGAAAGGATGAATCCCAGATGAAAGCAAAAACTTTCACTATCACCAAAGAAACCAAAGGCTTCACACTTATCGAACTTATGATTGTGGTGGCCATTATCGGAATACTTGCTGCCATTGCAATTCCAAATTATCAAAACTACCAAGCGAAATCACGTCAAACTGAAGCAAGAGTTGCTCTTTCTGGGATTTATACGGCTGAACAAGCCTATGCAGTGGATGCGTCCTCGTTTTCAGCTTGCCTAGCACGGATTGGGTTCACTCTCACTGCGGGTGGCACACGGTACTATACTGTCGGTTTTCAAAACGCGGATGCAGCAGCGACAACCTGCGGACCGCAAGGCAACGAAACCTGTAACGTGGTCCATGACATGAGTGGAAACGCGATTGACTCCTGCACTCAAGGCGACACAACGACTCACTTTTTATCTACCGCTGGCTTTGGGGGAGCTCAGTCGACGGCTGCCGACTTTAACGCAAACCATACCAACGTAACGAACACTGCTTTCAATGCCGAAGCTGTTGGACGAATCTCAACCAGTGGAACACTTGATCGTTGGGAGATTGTTGAAACAAAACTACTCACCAACCGAGATTCTGGGATTTAGTTTAAACAGGAAATGGAGCTAATCGCTCATTCCTAGCTTTTTGAGGCGGTAGCGCATACTTCGGAATGTGATTCCAAGTAAGCCTGCCGCCTTTTTCTTTACGCCACCAGCATGATCGAGCGCTTGAAGCAGATACTCGCGTTCCACTTCATTCAGTAGTGCATCAATTTCAACATTCCCTTTGGTGAAGTCTGGAATCGGAACTTCAATCATCCCACCCCTACTTTGAACAGATGGCATCTTTTGAAAGGGACCCGCTTCAGAGGAAGACTCAGAATCATCCCCTGCATATTCAACAATCGGATCCGGCAAAGAGTCTAAAGAGATTTCATCTCCTCCCTCTAGTGCCACCGATCGCTCCACCACATTTTCCAGCTCTCGTACATTTCCCGGCCATGGATAGTTCTTCAGCGCACTCATCGCTTCGCTTGAATAGGACTGAATTTTTTTATTCAACCGTGAAGCACAACGACTCAAAAACGTATCTGCTAATATTGGAATATCTTCTTTTCTCTCTCTAAGAGGAGGAGTTTTTATCTGAATGACATTCAGTCGATAATATAAATCTTCTCTGAACTCCCCACGTTTAACACGATCTTCTAAGTTTCGATTCGTCGCCGCTAGGATTCTGGTATTTACCCGAATATCGTCGTTGCCTCCCACTTTCCGAATGGTTTTTTCTTGCAACGCTCTTAAAAGCTTAACTTGCATTGAAAGGGGCAATTCACCGATCTCATCTAAAAACAAGGTTCCTTGGTTTGCCACTTCAAAAAGACCACGTTTATCATTCACTGCACCAGTAAAGCTTCCCTTGGTGTGGCCGAAGAGTTCACTTTCAATTAAATTCTCAGGAATCGCCCCACAATTTACAGGGACAAAAGGTTGACTCGATGCTTGGCTTTTTTCATGAATCATCCGAGCCACAAGCTCTTTCCCTGTCCCACTTTCACCAATAATCAAAACACTCGTCTGAGTCGGTGCAACTTTTGAGATCATGTCGATCATACTTTGAATCAGCTTTGATTCACCAATTATATTGACTGCCATTTTAAGCCCCTCCTCCTGCCATTTTGAAGATAGGAAGATACATCGCAATCATAATTGCAGCGATCATGCCTCCAAGGAAAACCAGAATAAAAGGCTCTACCAGCTTACTCATTCCTTCCACCATTGTTTCAACGTCCGACTCAAATACATCAGCAACTTTTTCAAGCATTTTTTCTAAGTTTCCTGTAGCCTCACCAACTGAAATCATATGAACAGCCATTTTTGGAAAAATAGGCAAAAGAGCTAGTGTTCCGCCAAATGCTTTTCCACCCTCAACACTTTTTCTAACATTCACGACAGCTTCTTCTAAAACCGCGTTATCAAGTGTTTCTTTACAAATCTCAATTGCATCTATAAGGGTCACTCCAGATGCCAATAGAATAGACATTGTTCGTGTAAAACGTGCAACCCCTGCTTTTTTGGCGAGTTCGGAAAAGATAGGCAATCTAAAAACAATACGATCCTTTACAGCCTTCCCTTCTTTGGTCAGAAAATATTTCCGCAGTAAGAAAAATCCGACTACCAAAACTCCTAAAAACTGAAGGAAATTATTATTCAAAAAATTAGAAATATTAATGACTAATTGGGTGGGCCACGGAAGTTCACCACCGGAATTTACAACAAGATCCTTAAACTTCGGTATTACGAATGTTAGCATTCCCCATACGATTAGAAGTCCAATTGAAAACACAATCAGAGGATACGTCATCGCTGACTTGACCATTTTCAAAAGCCTTTGGGAATCTTCCAAATACTTAGACAGTCGATTTAAAATGGACTCCATCGCTCCAGAAGTCTCCGCTGCACGAATCAATGAGATATAAATTCTAGGAAAGGCTTGAGAATTTTTATTAAGCGCCTCCCACAAAAAGGAACCTCCCGAAACCTCCTCTTTAACTAGTGGGATCAATCGCTTAAGATTCGGATCCACTACCTGTTCTTGCAGTATTTCTAGCGACTGAACTAGAGGAATTCCACTTGAAACCAGGATGTGTAGTTGACGAGTGAAGATCGCTAAAGGCCCCACCGGGATGCGTCCTATTTTTCCACCAGAAAAAAGCATCGCAAGGTCTGCATTTAAAACACTAACCTTGCCAATACGAGTTGGTCGCACTCCTTGGCCACGAAGTAGCATTCGTAGCTCTCCTTCATTAGCAGCATGCGCCTTTCCTTGAACTTTTTTTCCCTGTCGACTTACACCGACGTATGTAAATTCCGGCATCTCTTTCTCTCTAAAATAAACTCACTTTTTACACTTACTTCATTTTTTGAAACAAACCTTTAAGCTCTTCTGGCTGAGTGGTGTACCCTATCGCATCCTCTTTTGTTAAGATTCCTTGAGTTACTAATTCTGCTAAACTTTGATTCATTGTCTTCATTCCGCTCTCCCCTTGACCTGTTTGCATCATGGAGTAAATTTGATGAAGTTTGTCTTCACGAATTAGATTTCGGATCGCTACACTCGGAATTAAAAGTTCAATAGCAAGCGAACGGCCTTGCTGATGGCTATTAATCACCAGCTGTTGAGATAAAATAGCCTGTAGCGTGAAAGACAACATTTGACGAATTTGCGGCTGATGGTGCGGAGGAAAAACGTTAATAATTCGATTAATCGATTGAACAGCGTTATTGGTATGAAGAGTTCCAAACACCAAATGGCCCGTCTCTGCCATGGTTAGAGCCATTTCGATGGTCTCAACATCTCGTAACTCGCCTACCAAAACAAAGTCGGGATCCTGACGAAGAATTCTCTTCAATGCATCTTTGAAACTCTTTGTGTCTACTCCCACCTCACGTTGGTTAACAATGCAGTTTTTGTGCGGGTGAACAAATTCAATCGGATCTTCTACCGTAATAATATGTCCATGTTCCTCGTGGTTAAGGTAGTCAAGTAACGATGCAAGGGTTGTCGATTTACCGCTCCCAGTAGGACCTGTGACTAAGATTAGACCGTTCGGGTTGCCCATGACCTCTTTCAGAATCGGTGGCAGTTTAAGTTGGTCAAAGTTTGGTATTGAAAAAGGAATTCTTCTAAAAACACCAGCTACACCACCTCGTTGAAAGAAAAGATTTGCTCTAAATCTTGCAAAATCTTTAATACCGAATGAAAAGTCAATTTCCTGTTCTTTTTCAAATTTTGCTTTCTGAGCCTCTGTCATGACTGAATAACAGAGTCTTTTTGTGAGTTCTGGATTCAATTCAGATGTTTTAACTTTAATCATTCTTCCCTGAATTCTAAACTCAGGAGGCACACCAATGGTGATATGCAAGTCCGATGCATCTTGTTCAACCATCGCTTTGAGTAGTGCCGGTAGACTTATTTCTGCCATTTTAACCTTCCATCGTTTTGGACAACGCCTCTTCTAAACTTGTAAGTCCCTCTATCGCTTTACTAAGAGCAGACATACGTAACGTCAGCATTCCATTCTCAATTGCTTTTTTCTTGATTTGTGCAGAAGTTGACCCGCTGAGCACCATTTCCTTTAAGTCTGCGGTAAAGTCTAAAATCTCATAAATTGCAATCCTGCCACGGTAGCCTTGATCATTACAGAATCGACATCCAACGGGTTCAAAAAGTTCTGCTTGTTCAATCGTAGCCTGGGGAATCCCTACCTCAATGAGCTTTTCAGTGGGATACGTTGTGGGCTTTTTGCATTTACTACAAAGTTTTCTAACAAGACGTTGGGCTACGATAGTATTCACCGAAGAAGTCACTAGAAATGCCTCGACTCCCATGTTCATTAAACGAATCAAAGTACTTGCAGCGTCGTTTGTGTGAAGTGTAGATAAAACTAAGTGTCCAGTGAGCGCTGCCTGAATGGCTACTTCTGCAGTTTCGTAGTCTCGAATCTCCCCCACTAAGATTACATCGGGGTCCTGCCGAAGAAGTGCTCTTAAGACAGCTGAAAAAGTCAACCCAATATCACGGTGCGTTTGCACCTGATTAATCCCATTGAGATTGTACTCAACCGGATCCTCGACTGTGGAAAGATTCTCAGTAACTTTATTCAGTTCAGTCAAAGCAGAGTAGAGCGTTGTGGTTTTTCCACTTCCTGTAGGCCCAGTGACCAAGACCATGCCATTAGAACTATAGATACCTTTCCTAAAAACTTCTAATTGTTTTTGGTCAAATCCAAGCTTTTTTAAGTCAAGTTGAAGATTTGTCTTATCTAAAAGACGCATGACAACTTTTTCGCCAAAAAGTGTTGGCATTGAATTGACTCGAAAATCTATTTCTTTTCCTGAAGCTTTTAGCTTTATTCTCCCATCTTGTGGAACTCTTGTTTCGGCAATATCAAGCTGAGACATAATTTTGAGTCGTGCGATCACTGCTCGTCTCATCTCTGTTGGAATATCCATGATCTTTTTGAGGACACCGTCTACTCGCATACGAACTCTAAACTGTGCTTCGTAAGGCTCAACATGAATATCACTCGCTCCTTGTTTCAATGCCTCACTTAGGATTCCATTTACTAACGTAATAACAGGAGCATCATCTGAAGAGGTGTCTGAATCAATGTCAACAACTTGAGCGACTTCAAAATCTGTTTGCTGCTCTTTGGCTTTGTTTTTGTGATACTTCTCAAAGGTTTCTCCAATATTAATAGCACCACCAAAATACTTTGTGAGCGCCCGATCAAATGCAGAGAAACTCGTTAAGACAGATTCAATATTAGACTTTAACTGGAATTTCAGACTTTCAACTTCGGGTAGAAACGTGGGATCACACAGTGCAACCACGACTGTTCCATTATTCGCTTGAATAGGAATCGTTTGAGTTTTTCTCACCAACTCTGGTCTCATCAGTTGAATGATCTCAGGCTTAATTTCAAATTTGTCGAGATTGATACTTGGCAAACCAAACTTTCTAGAAAGATAATAGAGAAGTTTGGTTTCAGACAAATAGCCTTTTTCAATAAGGTATCGAACGTGATTTTTTCCAGACTGAGCCGCCTGCATTGCCTCATCGTACTGGGGCTGAGGAATGATTCGATCATTTAATAGTAAGTCTACTAGTCGTCTTGACATTCGTTATTCCATCCTGGAATTTAAGTTCAATTACTTGAGTACCATTTTCTGTCAGTGACAAAAAATGTCAAGGAAGCAAAGATTTCACTGCTGCAATATCAGTTTCAATTTGTTTCTTGAGAACATCAAGACTAGGAAATTTTTTCTCTTCTCGAATGAAGTCTAGAAACTCTACTTTTATTTCAACACCATACAGATCAATCTCTTGCCCGATCAAATGCGTTTCGATCACGACTTGTGACTCTCCAAACGTGGGCCGAATGCCTACATTCGTAATGCTATAAAAATTTTGCCTATCGACAGTCGTTTTTGTGGCGTAGACACCATAGGGTAGGGTGATTTTCATTCCAGCTTTTAAATTCGCTGTCGGAAAACCAATCGTTCTCCCTCTTTGATCGCCTCGAACGACATTGCCTCGATAATAAAAAGCATACCCCAGCATCTCATTAGCGCGCTTAATTTTTGCCTCTGCCAATGCCTTTCGGATCTCTGTACTTGAGATAATTTGGTTCGTCTTTTTTTGAGCTTCGATTACTTCTAGAGCCACACTCTTCGATGAGCAAATTTTCTTTAAAAGGTCTAGGTCTCCCTTTCGATTTTTACCAAATGCAAAGTCATACCCAACCATCAATACCTTTGTGCCAATACGCTCAATCAAATAGGTCTTGAAAAACTCTGTAGGATCAATATTGGAAAAGGTACGACTAAAAGGTTCTTCAATAAAGACATCGACCCCTGATTTCTCAATATGCTCTTTTCTTTCTGAATAAGTCGAAAGAAAATTAAGCGGCTCACCTGGCCTTAAGACTGTCCTAGGATGAGGCTTGAATGAATAAACCACAGACGTGCCTGAGGTGGACCGTGCCATCTGAACAAGCCGCTCTAGAATTTCTGAATGACCCAAATGCACCCCATCAAAGTTACCAATGGTAACAACAGCACCTGGAAGGGGCAATTGAAGCTCATAAACACCCGAAATTTTTTTCACAACTAGGACAGAAATAGCATTTCACGGTACTTCGGCAAAGGCCATAATTGATCTGGAACAAGCTGTTCAATGGCATCACACTGCTCTCTGACTGCTTCCATCTCAGGAAGGACTTTTTCAGCTAAAAAATCGGCTAGCGCCAATTCGTCACCAACTGTCTCGGCCTGTTTAATAAATTGTGCAAGCTTTTGCTGTCTTCCTTGTAGAAGCTCCACGGTCGATCCCATCGTTTTGCAGATTTCCTCTTCTGGCGCCTGGTACGAAAGCTGCTTTGCATCAGTGATCGACTGAAGTAAATCCCTTCGATACGCAAAGGCTGCTGGAAGCACCTGGTTTAAGACCATCTCATTGAGTGTCAATGCCTCAATTAAAACCTGCTTATTGTATCTTTCTAGTCTTACATTAAATCGAGATTCAATCTCAGCACTTGAAAAAATCTTCAGTTCATCTAAGAGCCTCTTTGTTTTTTCTGAGACAAGCTCTCTTAAAGCTTGAGGCGTGTTGATGAGATTCGGTAAGTTTCTATTTTTTGCCTCATTTTTCCACTCATCGGAATAATTATTGCCTTCAAAACGAATTGGCTTTGAAGCTTTAATCGCATCTCGTAAAACAGCCAAAACCGCCGCTTCTTTGGATTTTGAAGATTTCAGTTTTTTCTCTAACGTCATTCGAATCTGCTTAATTCCATCCGCCACCGCAGCATTTAAAAACGTGGTTGGAATGGCTGGAGACATGGATGCGCCCACAGCACGAAACTCAAACTTATTCCCCGTAAATGCAAACGGAGAGGTTCGATTGCGATCGGTGTTGTCTTTCGCAACGAGAGGAACCTGACTGATTCCAAGCTCAATGAAAAGCTTTTCATATTCCTCGTCAAACTTATCTTCATTTTCGATTTTATCTAAGATTCGACTTAATAATTCACCTAAGAAAACAGAAATAATCGCCGGAGGGGCCTCATTGCCTCCCAAACGATGATCGTTTCCAGCCGAGGCAATTCCAGCTCGTAAAAGTCCACCATGGTCATGAACGCCCTTAAGAACAGCCGTAAGGAAAAGTAAAAACCTTAGGTTTCGCTGAGGCGTATTTCCTGGATCCAATAAATTAACCGTTCGCTCCCCTTCAGAAGTGGAACGTAATAATTCCAGCGACCAATTACAGTGCTTCCCATTTCCGTTCAACTCAGCAAATGGCTTTTCATGAAGAAGACATTTAAATCCATGCCGTCTTGCCACTTTTGCAAGCACATCCATTGTCAAAGCATTGTGATCCACAGCTCGGTTTGCCTCTTCAAAAATTGGCGCTGTCTCAAATTGACTTGGAGCAACCTCATTGTGTCGGGTTTTTAAAGGCACACCCAAACGATACAACTCAAATTCAAGTTCGCCCATAAAAGCCTGCACCCTCGCTGGAATGCTGCCAAAATAATGATCCTCTAATTGCTGACCTCGAGGAGGAGAACTCCCCAAAAGCGTTCTCTTTGCCATGACCAAATCAGGACGCAATCGATAATAATCTGAATCAATTAAAAAATATTCTTGCTCGGTGCCCAATGTCGGCATGACTCGCTCAATCGAGTCCTCGCCCAACAACTGGAGCAACTGACTCGCCTCTTTCGAAATCGCTCCGGTACTTCTTAAAAGCACTGTCTTCTCATCGAGCGCATCTCCATGGTAACTAATGAAAAGCGATGGAATACACAGCGTCTTTGTATTTGTTGATTCAAGGATAAAAATAGGACTTGATGGATCCCACGCCGTGTAACCTCGAGCTTCAAACGTTGTCCGCATTCCTCCTGAGGGAAAGCTGGAAGCATCCGGCTCACTTTGAATCAACTGCGCGCCACTGAGCTTCTCAATGGGATCCCCATTTTCATCAATACTTAAAAAAGCATCGTGTTTTTCTGCAGTCAGTCCCGTCAGAGGTTGAAACCAATGACAAAAATGAGTTGCCCCTAAATCAATCGCCCATTCTTTTACGGCAAGTGCTATCGCATCAGCAACCTCAAGATCAATTTTCTCACCTGAATTCATCGATTGCTCTAGCTTTTGAAAAACTTCTTTTGAAAGTTTTGAACGCATCGTTTTCAAGTCAAACGTATACGCACCGTAGGTATCTGATATTTTAAGCTCTCGACCATTTTCATCTTTTGGTCTTTCTTTTTTAATTGGTTTTCTTTTAGCAACTTGACTGAGCGCTCTAAAGCGCGCGTCGGCATGGCCTGTCAAAGACATATAGCTCTTCCTTTTTTATTGGATGGGAAATTCAAGAAGTAGATCATTGATTTTACTTTAATCAAAATCACGATGACGTTACCTTATAATAAATCACCATCAATGAAAAGGACTCAAATTTGAACTAAGAAAATTGATCCAGGATTCGTTGAGACTGAGCTAGAAGCTGTTGGGTTTCTTGAGTTCGTTCCCAGGGCTTTTCTCCTCCACTAAAACGAAGCCTATCAAGCTGATTAAAGAATCCTGTAATTTCGCTCCACACTCCTTCATCCCAATGGCTTGATGCCCGCAACATTTCTTTGAGCTCCTTTCTAGAATAGGCTCGAGCTCGAACACCATATTTTCTTGCAATTAAGTCTAATATCAATCCCTCAAGCGCCTCTAAAATCTGCTTAAATTCATTTTCATCAGCATCTGCTCTCAAAGAATGAAACTTTGAAACAACAGCTTTTAGGCGTTTTTCAGGAGGATCAACCTTTTTGGATTGAGATGCACGACGCTTCCTCCAAAAAAACCATCCAACATAAACAAAAAACAAGGCCGTTGCTCCAAAACCAAAGCTTATTCCAGATTGAAATCCTTTTGACTCAAAAAAAGAAGCTCGCCTTTTAAGATCTAGCTCATCGAGTCTCAATTTTTGAAAAGAAGGCTTAAGTTTTTGGCCCGCTCCAGAGGGATCCTCCTGTAAATTCTCGAGTTTCTCGCTTTTATTTAGCTGATCGTTTTGAACGAGTGTTGTCCCCGGCTTTGGGGGACCTACCTTTAACTCAATTGCTTTTGTTTGGAGGCGCTCGTAAGCTTGAGACTTTGGATTAAAGTAAGAAAGCTCAAAGCGAGGTAACTCGATTACTCCAGGTTTTCTGGGGATCAAAAGATACTCAAATACTTTTTCTGAACTTCCTGAGCGATCCATTTCCGAACGTGCATCGCTTTCATAAAGCTCAATTCCCTCAGGCCACTGAGGCTCTAGTGTATTAAGAGGAGTTAAATTTCCTCTACCTTCAATTTTCACGAGAATCTTTACCGAACCGTTGGCAGGCACCTCATACCGGTTGATCGCTGCTGAGAGTGAAAAATCTCCAATCACACCACTAAAATCACTTGGTCTATTCGCCTCTGGCAACGCTTTGACTGACACAGTAATTTCTGGACTTTGCATCGCCTGAGTCTGTGGCTTTAATTGGTTAAAGAAATTCAAAAAAGGATCATTTTGAAATCCCCGATTGCGCGAAGGATAATAATCCCCACTCATTTTCAATGGATCGATGACTAATGTTCCAACACTCAATGGGTAAACCGCATATTTTAATAATAATGTCTTTTGGTATGGTACACCATTGATCATCACGGTTTCTTGAGTCCGATTGCCCTTCACAATGGGCATTTCTAATTCTTCTCTTAAAAAGCCTTTCAAGTCTGGATACTTTTTGACTTCTGGATTAAAGATTCTGGTTCGTTCATACATGAAGTAACTGACAAGTCCCTGCTCCCCTTTATACAAATTGTCTGAGCTTATTTCAGTTTTTAAGAAAAAGGGCTTTTCATTCTGAGCTTGATTTTGGCTTTGTCCCTGATTTGAACCTTTTGCATTCCCCTTAGACGACGACCCTTTGTTGACTCGTACCCAAATTGACTTAGCTGAATAAGTCTTTTGATTTACCGTCACCCTAAGATTTGAAATCTTCAGCCGACCAGGACGTCTTGGTCTCAGAACCTTGGTAATTCGTCGGCTATGTCTCGTGTTGAATTGACCATTCTCATAAACGGATTGCATCGACGTCTGATCATAGGAATTGACCGTCTGAAAGTCTGGCGCACTGTAGGTAAGATCTCGAACGGATAATCGTTGATCACTCCCTTGAATTAGAAACTGCAACGATACTGATTCATCTAACGAAACAGGATTTCGATCAATCGTCGCCGAAAACTGCACATCAGAGGCTAAGACAGTAAAGCAAAAAAGATGGCCTAGAACCATCATTAAACAAAGAGAAAACCAATTCGATCTTAAAAACACATTGAGCAGTCTCATCACCAATCCTTACGACGACGGGCTCCACCCTTTTGATCTGCCTGCCTTCTTAATCTCATTTTTAATTCTTTTTCACGATTCGACAGGTCGGACATCACTCTCTCAGCATCTTCTTTATCAAGCTTCTCGGATTTAAACCCCTTATTTTGGGAATACCGCTGTGGTTCGGGCTTTTCTTCATCTGAATCATTTTTACCTTCACTCTGATCATTTTTTGCGGCTTGATCTCGTCCTTTTTCAGGCTGACGGTCATCATTAGAGTCTTGATCTTGCTTTTGCTTT
>CAYLWK010000269.1:0-6384 GCA_964387255.1 uncultured Oligoflexia bacterium | reverse complement strand
AAGCCAGATCCGATTCAAGACAATCATGCACTTGAGTTGGCGTGGACAGTGATTCCTACCATATTAGTGCTGATCATCTTTGCATGGGGCTACATCGTGTATCGGGATATGGTGACCGTTCCTTCGGATGCAATTGAGATTCGAGTGATCGGAAAGCAATGGCTTTGGAATTTCCAGTACCCGAATGGAGAGATCCGAACAAATGAGCTGTATGCTCCAGTCAATCAGCCCGTGAAGCTCATTATGACTTCTGAAGATGTTCTTCATAGTTTTTTTATTCCTGGAATGCGGGTTAAAAAAGACGTGGTTCCGGGAGCGTATTCGACGCTTTGGTTTGAAGCGAATATGGAAGGGAAATTTCAAGTTTATTGCGCTGAGTACTGTGGTGCAGCTCACTCAGGAATGCTTGCGGATCTCTATGTTTTGGACGAAGCAAACTGGAATCGATTTTTACAGGGTCGAAAACTCACCATTCAAACCGATGCGTTGACGAAAACGGCTGCGTCTGCGGGAACAACCTCAAGTGGAGAGGCAACATCCGGTTCTCCGCGTCCGACTTTAGTGGAGCAAGGAAAGCTTTTAACCAAAACTAAGGGTTGTATTGCTTGTCACTCGGATGATGGCAGTCAGCGAGTAGGACCAAGTTACAAGGGGCTTTTTCAAAGTGAACGAACGATGGCAGATGGCTCAAAAGTGATTGCGGATGAGAATTATATCCGAGAGTCGATTGAGTATCCTCAAAAACAACTTGTGAAAGGGTATCCACCGACGATGCCAACGTTTAAGGGAATTATTAAAGAAGAAGAATTAAACGCCATTATTGCTTACATTAAAAGCGTCAAAGAGTGAGGAACAAATCATGTCGAACACAGCAGCAGCACCGGGCGAAAATTATTTAAATTGCTCCAAGGGAGTTTGGTCGTGGTTAGCGACTTTGGATCATAAGCGGATCGGGATCATGTATCTTTATACGGTCTTATTCTTTTTCTTAGTGGGCGGGATTTTTGCGATGCTCGTTCGCTTGGAGTTAATGGCACCTGGCCAGACGATCATGACAGCAGATCAATACAATAAGGCATTCACCTACCACGGGGTCATGATGGTTTTCATGGTGGTGATTCCGATGATTCCTGCAGCGCTTGGTAACTTTATATTGCCTATGCAACTTGGAGCAAAGGACGTTGCCTTTCCGAGGCTCAATCTACTTTCTTACTACGTGTTTATTGTGGGTGCAGCAGTGGCTGTTGGGACGCTTTTTCTAGGCGGTGTTGACACAGGGTGGACTTTTTATACTCCGTATTCATCAAAAAGCAGTGGTGCTGTGACGGTTGCGCTTTTGGGAGTTTTTATCATTGGGTTTAGTTCGATTTTAACGGGGTTAAACTTCATGGTGACGGTTCACAAGCTACGAGCTCCTGGACAGACCTGGGCTCGGTTACCCCTTTTTATTTGGGCGCTCTATGCGACAAGCATTATTCAGGTTTTAGCCACTCCTGTGATTGCAATCACGGTGCTCCTTTTAGTTTTCGAGCGAGTGTTTGGAGTGGGGATTTTTGATCCTAATTTAGGTGGCGATCCTGTTTTGTTTCAGCATTTTTTCTGGTTTTACTCTCACCCAGCGGTTTACATCATGGCGTTGCCTGCGATGGGTGTGGTTTCTGAAGTGATTCCAGTTTTTTCTCGTAAACCAATCTTTGGCTACAAGGCGATGGCGTTTGCGATTTTTGGCATTGCCTTAGTGGCTTTTTTGGTTTGGGGCCATCATATGTTTGTGAGTGGTCAGTCAGAGATGGCTAATTTTATTTTCTCACTTCTCACGATGTTTGTTGCTGTTCCTACAGGGATTAAGGTCTTTGGATGGGTTGCCACGATGTACAAAGGATCGATTCAGCTGAAAGCTCCGATGCTTTATGCGATGGGCTTTATTTTCATTTTTACCATTGGCGGTCTGACGGGAGTGTTTCTGGCTACTTTAGCGACGGATGTGCATTTGACGGATACTTACTTTGTCGTGGCTCACTTTCATTATGTGATGGTGGGAGGGACGTTGTTTGGATTTCTAGCAGGACTGCATCATTGGTTCCCGAAGATGTTTGGGCGCATGTACAATGAAGCGTCGGCACGAATTTCGTGGGTATTTATCTTTTTAGGATTTAATATTACGTTTTTCCCGCAATTTATTTTGGGAGCTCAGGGGATGCCAAGACGTTATTATGACTACCTACCTCACTTTGAGTCATTGAACCGAGTGTCAACAGTGGGATCTTGGTTGATCGCACTTGGATTTATTTGGTGTGCCATTTATCTTTGGCGCTCTCGAAAGTCGGGACCTCAGGCAGGAGAGAATCCTTGGGAGGCCATGACGCTTGAGTGGGAATCGCAGTCACCCCCAACGCATCATAATTTTGAACATCAACCTCGAGTCACTCATGGACCGTATGACTACGGTTTAGTATCAAAGGAAGCTTAGATCATGTCGAATAATGTTACTCATCAGTATGCGCATCATTTTGAAAGTGCTGATCATGAATTTGAATCGTGTAAGCAAGGGATGTGGCTTTTCTTGATGCAGGAAGTGCTCTTTTTTAGCGCACTTTTTGTTGGATACGCGATTTTCAAAACCATGTATCCAGAGGCATTTTTTGAAGCACACAAGGCTTTGGATTGGAAGCTAGGCGGTCTTAACACGATCATCTTGATTGCAAGTAGCTTTACCATGGCACTTGCAGTGAACGCGGCCCAAACAGGGCAAAAGAATAAGCAAATCCTGAATCTCATTCTCACACTCTTATTTGCAGGTGGGTTTTTGGTGGTGAAGTATTTTGAGTACACCCATAAGTTCCACATGGGAATTTTTCCTGCTGAGTTTTTCCAAACTGAACAGTTGATTGGAGATGGGAAGCTTTTTTCGAACCCAGATGTGCCGGTATTTTTCTCATTTTACTTTGCAATCACAGGGTTGCACGGTTTGCATGTCTTAATTGGGATGTTCGTGATTTTATGGATTCTCAAGCGAGCTATGAATGGTGAGTTTGGGCCGAGCTATTACACTCCAGTAGAGATGGTCGGTCTTTATTGGCATTTTGTGGATTTGGTTTGGATTTACCTTTTTCCATTACTTTATTTACTTGGTTAGATTAGAAGGACGCAATCAATGGCAAAACACAGTGGTCATCACATCTTATCGGTAAAATCAGCACTCATCGTTTGGATCTGTCTCATGATCCTCACAGTCGTTACCGTATGGGTTGCGCAGTTTAATTTTGGAGCCTGGAACTTTACGATTGGGATGCTCATTGCGACCGTGAAAGCTTCGTTGGTGGTTTTATTTTTCATGGGTCTTAAGTACGATGCCATGGAAAATCGGATGATTTTCATCGCATCGCTCGTGTTTTTTGCCATTTTTATGGTGCTCACGTTTATGGACTTTGGATTTCGGCCAGTAGACTACAAGGTGCAGGGGCAGTTTTTTGCTGAGGTAGACAATCAAAAGTCGAAGTTTGATGAGCCTTGGAAGCCCACCTCTGAATTGGTGGCTCATGGAAAAGAAATTTACATGACCCAATGTATGACCTGCCATGGAATGGAAGGAAAGGGAAACGGCCCTGCGGGTGTTGCGTTTAATCCAAGGCCTCGTAATTTCACTCAGGCGGAGGGCTGGAAAAATGGTCGAAAACCCACTCAGGTTTGGAAAACGTTAGAAAATGGACTAGGATCGATGCCGGCGTTTACCGCACTTTCTCCCGATGATCGCTGGGGCGTGATTCATTATGTTCTTTCTTTAGGTCCGTCTCAACCGTCCGTGACTAAAGCGGATTTAGCTGCAGCTGGGATTGATCTTTCAGGCTCAGGGAAGAAAGAGCAAAAGCTCCCACTTGATTTTGCGCTTGAACGCATGGCGATTGACTGACTGATTGATTCTAAGTTACTGATCGATTTCGGGATCGAGGTCGATGAGTTCAATCTCGAAAGTCATGTGTTGTCCTGCAAGAGGATGATTACCGTTTAGCGTCACAATTTTGGTTTTCTTATTAATTTCAGTGACAACCCATTCTTGGGTGGCCTCAGGACCTTCAGTAAGGATGGTTCCAGGCTTGATTCCTTTGGGGAGTTGCTTCAAAGGGACTTCAAAGATCAACTGCTCATCCACTTCTCCAAAACCTTCGTGTGGAGCAATTCGGACTTGTTTGATCTCATGAAGCTTCATTCCTATGACGGCGTCATTGATCAGTTTAAAGGTCGTTTTATCGCCAATCGTAAAATAAAAAGGCTCATCAGGCTCCGTAAAGAGCACTTTCTTTTTTGTTCCACTAATGCGCCCTACGAAATGAATGCCCACAGTATCGCCCGTCTTAGCTTCTTTAAAAGGATCGATGAGGTTCTTTTTATTTGCAGTCACTTTGGATTTTTTCATAACTGGTTTCATTTTGATGATACCAGAGTCGATTTGAAATTCGCATCAAATTTCGTGAGCTGCATTGAGGGCGGTTCAGGTGTGAGTGGTTGCGGCGTGCAAGATGGGTGAATGACCTAATATTGCAGACAGTCAGCACCAAATCAGCTGTCAAGGCGAGTAAGAATTTTAGATGGAATTTGGAGAAGCCCTTAAATTCCGATGCCGCCATTCGCGCAGTTAAGGCCAGTACAAGGTTCGGTGATCGAGACGGGTGGTTTTGTAGAAACGATCGGCTCTTGAGGCTCGATGTTTTGGCATGGGTTTTCTTTTGCCGTGTCAGGGAGCGAAAAATTATTCGCTGCAAGCACACGCCATCCTCTGGCCTGAAGGTCTAAAAAGGCTTGTTGAGGAGGTGACTGAGGGCGGTTTGAGTCAAAAAATCTCGAATTTCCTAAGGAACCGCAGGCAGGGTCGTTTAAAAACTGTGCGTTTTGATGATCCAGTTCGTCGACTTTTCGTGCTAGCAGCATCAAAGCGATGTGATAGCGAGGGCCTTGGTAGTATTGAAGCTGCATTGGAATTTGCGAGCCATGATCGATGAATACAGTTTCTGAGGCACATGCAAAACGAGTGGGGTGGAGTCCGTCATTATTGACCCAAGGTTGGAGTCCGTTCCCTTCAGCGTCCAGTGAGAGAATGGCACCATCATCCGATAGTAGAGCAAACTGATAATGACCTGGCTCTAAATCACCCAACTGAAGTTTAGCGTTTAAATCAAATCCAAAATATTCGTAGAGCGTGTCTCCGTTTGGTTTTTGGATGACTTGTCCATTGGCTAGTTGAAAACCTCGATCAAATGGGCGTGTTGGGACGTTGATGTCATTAAGGTAAAGGTCAGCTTGAACTCGGACACTTTGATCAAGAAGGGGTCCTACTTCTGCGGTTGTGCGAGCATATTCTGGAATGTGAAATAGCTTTCCTTGGATGCCTAGGCGATCTCCCTGGGCTCCGCCGTTTCCACCGAGCGGGTCGCAGACGTATTGATCATTGTGAGTCAGTGCGCTTGAGTGGAGTGGGTCTAGCTCAGCATCCACTAACTGCCCATCTGGTTTCATCTCAAGCTCACAGCCCATCAAAAAAAGCATTGAGCTTAAGGTCAGGCTCATGGGAAGCCAAGGCTTCGATTTTACCTGAAAAATGGGTTTAATTTTGGCCACTTAAAATCTCCTTAGAACCGCTGATGTCCGATGGGCTTCAGTCGCTTCATTATTGTGAAGATACCCTCACATTATGAATTAATGTTAACATAATGCGTCATCAATGCAAGCCAATTAAAATCTCATAATAACGAAGGGTTAACTGTGTTAATCTCGTGATTTTAGGAGTGAGGCGACCATGAAAGCGAGCTTGCGGCAGTGGATTTATCGATCGGTGTTTATTTTTCTTCCTCTCATCATCGTTTTAGGCATGGGAGGAGCCTGGCTTTATGTCAAAAGGATTAAAGAGCAGTCGCTTCCAGTGCTGGGGGCCGGTGGGAAGATAGCCTCGCTTCAATCAAAGGTTCAAATTCATCAGGATGCGAAGGGGGTGCCCTCCATCGAGGCAGCATCCCTATTGGATGCTTATCGTGCACTTGGATGGATTCATGGTCGAGATCGTTTTTTTCAAATGGATTTAGCGCGTCGCCAAGCGCAAGGACGTCTTTCAGAAATTTTTGGAGAAGCCGTTTTAAGCAGTGATCGACTTTATCGTTGGCTTGATTTTGAAACCGTTGCTCAACAGGCTGTTTTGAAAATGGCGCCTTCTCGTTTACATGAGTTTCAAGCTTACGCGGATGGAGTGAATGCATCGGTCCAAAAAAGATCGCTTCCATTTGAAATACGAGTGTTAGGCTATGAACCAAAACCCTGGACGACGACAGATAGCCTGCTCATCGCTCTTCATATGTTTCACACGCTTGATTTTTACGGACAAATCGCGGCCGAACG
>CAYLWK010000268.1:0-12970 GCA_964387255.1 uncultured Oligoflexia bacterium | reverse complement strand
TCCATCTCCAATAAAACGAATTTTAGAGTCTGAAAACTGGAGAGTTTGAATGTTCTGAATCACGCTAATATTTGGACGTCGCTGATTGGGAATCGTAATGCCCCCGACAAACAAGTCTGGGTACGGGTCACTTTCTAAACTGCCGACTTGAAGAATATCTGGACGTCGTTGAAAGGGTTGAAATGATTGGTTTGTATGAAATTCATTTATGATCGTCACAGTGCCAGGGAGGGTGAGGGAAGGAAGGAGCGAGAAGTTGGCAAAATTACCTCCCCAGTTTTTTAATAAAAACAAAGCTCCGTTTTGAGTTTTATAGGCCATCACACCCGCTAGGTCGTCGACGCCGTCATGATCATAGTCTACCACTTTGATCGATCGAAGGCGGTCTTTTTCAGTCGTCGAGTTAGGAATCGGAAGACTGACCCATTGCTGACTCATTCGTCCGTTTGGCAATCCCTCTTGAAGGCAAAGGTTGCCTCCCCCAATTTGTTGCGAAACGCCTGTTTCACTCATGAAAAGAAAATCTAAATCCATATCCAAGTCTGAATCTATGAGTTCAAGTTGCGCGATCCGTCCAAAGCAATTTGCGGCCTGGGCATTTTGAGCTAATGATCCTTGTAACTTAGGAATCAACTGTCTTCCTGTGATTTGAAAAAGTTCCACCCAAACAGAATAGGACCCGATATTCATATCTTCCGATAGAATAGCGAGCGTATTTTTTTGAGTCGCACCCTGTGCTGTTCGATTATCAAAGTCATCAAGTCTTAGATCGATGATTTCTCCGTGCGTAGGAAAGTCTTGACGCGTGAAGGTGAGATTGCCATTGCCAAAATAAACATGGAGTGCATTGGCAGCAGACGTGCTAGTCCAAAAGTCAGCTCTTCGTGAGCCGAATGCAAAATCGAGATAACCGTCGTTATCAAAATCATCTACGATGATTCGGCTTGCATCAAAAGAATCAAATTGCCCCCGAAGTAGAAACGAAGTGGATAGATCATCGATCAATTGAACTCTTTGAAATCCATTTTGAACATGAGTGTGCCATTGATTTTCAAAAATCTGTACGCGACCTTGGTTGCTAAATGAAATCAAGTCTTTCCATCCATCTCCATCAAAGTCCCCGTGGGCATGGCGTAAGATCATTTCGCTGATGGCATTTGCCCCTCCAGCGTGCACTGTTGATTGACTTCGTGACCAAAGCTGACCTTGATCAGATAAATTTATCATTTCAAATGCACCGTGCGCTCCAAACGTGAACATGGTATTCGGAGCGGTGATGTCGGGGCGACCATCTCGGTTCAGATCTGCCACTCCAATATCTTCATTGACATAAAGATTAGTCGGCTCGTGAGTTTGAATGATCTGATAAGGGTTTGATTGTCCATAGCTCGCTTGAGAAAAGAGACAATTCAAAATTCCAAGCCAAGTGAATGAGATTCGAATTGTATTAAGCAATTCCCATTTTAAATACTGAAGGTTTTTACGCATCATTCCTGCCCCTTTGAGAGATTTTAGGTAGAAGCCGTGAGTCAGCTAGCTCGTCTGGCCGCAATATCAACCGTTTTCTTAAAATCTTCTGTCCCATCCCAGATTAGAGACCTAGAGGGAAAAAATGAATTTGACAAGTCCAGTGGAAGTCGCTTTTTCAAAACGACGCCTAGCGACGGTTTTAGAAGTGATTGACGCAAATATAGTTTGGATTTGAAAATAATGAGGAGCGTTAGATTCGATTTAACAGCAAATGGATGAATGGCTTAGTTTTGATTTTCACATCGATAAGGAGAGATTGGGGCAGTTTCTGAAAATCGATTGTCTCTTCCGATGAATACGCGATCGATTGCATGCATGTTTGATCGGCCGCTTATTTTTATTTCATGAACTCCGACGGAAAGGTTAAAACGTGGTTGCTCATGATTTCCGCTGATATCAAAAGTGCCGTCGACCTCCCAAAGCCCAACGCTTGAGGAGCCCAATGTAGAGTAGACCTTGACACGACTCCTTGACGTTGTTTCAAAAAAGTAGTCATTATTGAGGTCTGTTCGAGAGCAGGTTGTGCGGTTCCATGGACAGCAAGAGGTGTCGTGATGTCCACACATTCGAGTATTTGCAGGAACAGCTCGTGCAACTCTACTTTGAATGTAATAGGTTCCTGAGTTCACTACATCAATGTGAAAAATCAAATCACTCCCGTTATAACTATGATTTTGTTCACTGGTAAATTGAGAGCGTTCGAATTTCATGTACCCCGTGCCAAGAAAATCAGCTACAGGTGTTGATAGACTTAGCCAATCTCCAGTGATCACGCGGGCATCTTCAGCCTCAAAAATAAAATCATCATTCGAATTCGGCTCTATGATGGGGAGTCCACCAGTTGAACAAAGCGGGTGGTTTGCTCCATTGCCACCACCGTTTCCGCCGTTTCCTCCAGTTCCTCCGTTATTATTATTACCGTTACCATTGGAGTCACCACTGTCTTGAACGAGGTCAATCGTTCTTTCGAGTTCAGGAGATAGACACCCACTTACCAAAATGCTGACAAGCGCTATAAAGAATGTTTCAGCTTTAAATTTTTGGCTTATTTTAAAATGATCATGCCTAAGTTTATTTCTCAAGCGAGTTCCTCTTTGTTGTTTATTTGAACTAAATCCCTGCCCACCTTCTATTATAGACGCCATGAGTTGAAATCACTAGCCAAACTTCGAGTCAGTCTTGAAAAGTAAATAAAAATCAGCACTTAAAAAATTCAAATAAGAAGATTTTTGTGATGCATGCTTGAGTTTGATGACTCAAACCTGTGTCTGATTTGACAACAACTCCTTGTTGATCCACACCTCATAGACGGGGAAGCATGACAATGATTGGGGGGAGAGATGATTCAAAATTCCAAACGTAAGCACCTGGATTTTTTTTGTGATTCGACTGTTTTCGTAACAAGTTTATTAGGAGTTTTGTTCGCTGTTTCTTTTGGTGCAGAGAATTCAAAAGCACAGAACACGACCTATCCAAACTTGGATCATCACGAAGGTCTTTTGGTTCCCTTTGACTTCAACCAAGACAACGTCACAGATGTCGTGAGTGTTAATTCCTACTTTGATCAGAATTCATCCCAGTTTTTGACCAGTATTCGAGTCTATGAAGGCGGAGTGGGCGCACCTGATTATTTGCGTCCATTGCCAGATCCTGCACAGCCCAGCCAGCCCTATTCATTTGACTTAAACGCGATATTGATTGATCAGCCGGTGATATCGGGGGGGCATCTCTATTTATTAACGTCAAACTTTCGAAGCACTTCGATCGATCTCGATGTGTTTAAAATCCACTCTAACGGAACTGTTTCTTTGGTTCGTTCCCATTTTATTCCACCCTCGGGTAATTTTTATTCCATTCAGACAGCTCGAGTCGAGGCTCTTCCGTATGATTTGGACGGGCCAGGGAGTTCCTCAGGTGATGACGTGATTGTTTCTTGGGCCGAAGTCAGGCATCAAACCAGAAATTCCTTGCGGCTTGATGAGCCAGGTCGCCTCTTTATAGCAGTGGCATCGCCAGCTCAAAGTCCCAATGCGGATCCAAATTTATTGACGTTTCCTACGCAGCGTGACCAATCACCCAATCAGATCATCGAGCTTTTTAAGACGTATCGGAATTCAGACACAGCTACAAATGGGTTTTTTACGCTCGCGCTCACCTCTGACTCAATCAATAATCGGTTTGTAGGAGCTGAGTTTTTTCAACTCCAATTCGACCCGAGTATCAATGGCTTGAAGCGCCCCACTTCAGGCGACCGAATGAGGGTTCCAGGACCCAATCTTGCTGTTGAGAGGTTTTTATCTGAATCCCCTTCTGCCGTTTCGACTCCAGTTCGTGGGATGACCTGGGGGGTGTTTCATTTCCAAACACCGAATCAAGAAGGCTCACCTTTGTTTCAATTTAGTCATTTTATGGGGGGCATTAGCTTGGGCCTTGCTTCTGTGACGAATGGAACAGGTAATTTTACGTTTCTTGATCCCAATCAGCTCGCGCTGGGAGAAATTGTTCAGACTCACTATGACGAGCGATTTTTACCTCATGCAACCCGAGACATTGATGGAGATGGTCTTGAAGAAGTCGTTTTTATTGGAGGACATCGTTATTCGAGTCGTCCCGGTGATTTTGAAGGTCCTTTTTTAGTGATCGCTTCGCCTGAGTCAAATCCATCGTTTGCATTTGGTCATGACTATTCGGTGATTGGGGCTGGTGTGCATGATGCTGTTTGGGGAGATTTCAAGGGGGACGGAACTGCTGATGATCTTCTTGTTTCGCTCACTCGTTCTTCTGATTTAGTCTTAACAGGACGGTTTTCATTTCTTGAAGGCATCGTTCAAAATGGAAATCCACAACTTTTGTTGAGATACTAAGACGGCTCTTGGGTTTCCTGAGGGATCTGTCTTCGACTAGGTGCAGTGACCAAGTAAGCGCAGGGCACAATGATGAGCGTCACCAGTGTGCTCAAACTAATACCGCCAATCACCGTCAGCGCCATTGGGATTCGAGTTTCACTGCCAGGTCCTAGCGCTAAAGCAGGTGGAATCGCTGCTGCAAGGGTAGCGGTTGTGGTCATGAGAATGGGTCTGAGTCGAATGGGTCCTGCTTCTAGGAGAGACTCATATAAAGACTTTCCCTGATCGCGAAGCTGATTTGTAAATTCAATTAGCAAAATAGAATTCTTTTTTACAATCCCCATTGTAAGAAGAATCCCGATCACTGAGTAAACATTCAGCGATTGCCCTCCTAAAACGAGTCCAATGAGTGAGCCGCTCAAACCAAAGGGAATCGCCAAGAAAATAATCATAGGATCAAAAAAAGAATTAAATTGAATGGCTAAAACCATGTATGCAATGACCAGTCCTAAGAGTAAAATGATTCCAATATCGATGAGTTTTTGATCGGGAGTTTCCTCAAAGCGAATCGAATAACCCGAAGGAAGAATCTTCTCCGCAAGGGATTTGACTTCTCTGACAGCTTCACCTTGCCGAGTTCCCTGTGTGAGATCGCCATCCACACGCACTCCACGAATGCGATTTTCTCGATAAAGTTCTTGAGGCCCTGTGGTTGTGACCACATCTACGACTTGGCTCAATGGTAAAAGCTCGCCTCGATTATTTCGTACTAAAATCGAGCCTATGTCTTCTGCTTTTTGGCGATCGGATTCTTTCAGTTGCACCCATATATCGAATCGTCTCGCATTTTTAGTGTACTGACTGGCCGCGATGCCCCCAAACGTTGCATTGACGACTTGAGCAATTTCACTGATTTCAACGCCACTTTGTTTTGCTCGCTCTCGATTAGGGATGATATGTACCTCGGGAAGCGTGAGAGCATCATCTGAACGAACGCCCGTGATTAACGAAGATTGTTCCATCGCCTTGGAGAGTTCATGATAGAGCTCAAGTTGTTTTTTTGGATCTGGCCCAACGATCAAAAATTCTAACGGATTCCCTCGACGACTTCCAAAGACCCCGCCAGTTCGATCTCGAATGAAGATCCGAATCCCTTCAATAGATTTAATTTGCTCGCGAAGGTCCTTTGCCACATCAAATTGTGAAAGCTCTCTTTCATCTTTTAGGATGATGACTCCGTTTCCACGGTTGCTTTGTCCCCCTTGCCCAAATCCACCCACTGCTGTGTATTGTCTTTCTACTGCTGGATGCTCAGCTACAATTTTTTCAAATTCTGCAATCTTACGCTGAGTGTATGCGAGTGACTTTCCCTCTGGAGCAATAAAAATAACAAACAATGCTCCGCGATCTTGAGCAGGTGCAAACTCTGTAGGAAGAAATGCCAAGCTTGAAAGAGTGACTAAAAAAATAACAAAAGCAATCAAAAGATTTTTTTTAGGCTGTTTTAAGCTTTTTTCAAGCCATCGTTGATATCTTAGCGTGAGTTGATCAATGAAGGCTTCAAACTTTTGTCCAAAAACCGTAGATCGCTTTTCAATTTTAAGAAACTGAGAACATCGCATCGGAGCTAGAGTGAGCGCCTCTAGTGAGCTAAGACTCACCGCTACCGCCATGGTGATTGCAAATTCAAAAAAGAATTTACCCTCTAAGCCTGGGAGTAAGACAATCGGCACAAAAATTGAAACGAGCGCTAGCGTGGTTGCAATGACTGCAAATGTGATTTCTCGTGATCCTTTGAATGCAGCATTAATTTTGTCATACCCTTTTTGTCGATAGCGAACGATATTTTCCAACATGATGATCGCATCATCCACGACGACACCAATTGCAAGTGCAAGCGCTAAAAGTGAAAAAGTGTTGAGTGTGAAATTAAAAAAATAAACAAAAATAAAAGTACCCAAAATGGCGGTAGGAATGGCGAGGAGAATATTAATCGTTGCAGACCACGATCCCAAAAAAAGCCAACAAACTAATGATGTGAAGAGGGCCGACAAAAATAAGGTAAAAACAAGTTCATCGACTGAGGCTTTAATAAACTGACTGCGATCAAAATTTACCCCTAAACGTGTTCCCTCGGGAAGTTCTTGGTTGATTTCTTCCATCCGCTCTTTGACTCGTTCAGCAGTGGCCACGGTATTGACACCACGTTGTTTTTGAATGGCCATGCCGAGTGCTTTGTCTCCGTCTAGCCTAGAAATTCGCCTGAGATTTTCAACTCCCTGATAGACATCGGCCACGTCTTTGATTCGAATTGGGTTAAAGTTAGGAGCTCCGCCACGACGGGAAATGGGAATATTTTGAAACTCCTCGACTTTGCCAGCTTCGCCCATGATGCGCATGGTTTTTTCTGAGTCTTTATATTCGAGTCGTCCTGCAGGTAGCTCTTGATGTTCGCGTTGGATGCTTTGAACGACATCATTTGCGGTGAGTTGATAACGGTTGAGTTTTTTTGCATCCAGGTCAATGCGAAGCATCGGTTCGTGATCGCCAAAGGCTCTGATTTCAGCCACCCCTTCGACCGTGGATAGACGATCGCGGATCACATCTCGAAACAAGATCATGAGCTCTAAATCACTGAGTGTGGTAGTCCTTAGGTTGGCGTAAAGAACAGGTTCGTCGGCTGCGTTCGATTTAGTGACAACAGGAGGCTCAATAGCATCAGGAAGCTGTCGTTGGGCACGACCTAAGAGAGTCTGAACTTCTTGCAAAGCAAAATCGATATCCTGATCAATCTCAAATTCTATCTGAATACTTGCAGTGCCTCGGTCCGCATAAGCAGTGAGATTTCGAATTCCCTCCATGGAGACCAACACACTTTCCACAGGCTCAATCACATCTTTTTCAATGACCTCTGGGGTAGCGCCTTCGTAAGTATAGCTCACTCGAATGGATGGAAAATCAACATCTGGATTGGCATTGATTCCAAGCTGACTAAAAGAAAGCACTCCAAAAAAGATAAGCCCAAACATGAGAATCCAGGCAAAGACCGGTCGTTGTATGGAGAGTTCGCTGAGTTGCATGGCTCTAACTCATATCACAGCTCTTGACGAATCAGGTGGACCGTTTTTCATGGGGTTGAGCGAAGTCCAATTGTTAACTTAAGCAAAAGAAAAAAAATTAGCATAAGTGGTTGAAATCAAAGGTGTATTTAATCTGTCTTTTTTTGAAAAATAGCTAAACAGGAGTAGACTATGAGAAGTATCACTGAATTTAATTCGTAGAACGTATGTGGGAGGAATGTCAGTGTTTAACCTTAATAAGATGATCAATGGTTTTGTGAAAACAGCATTGGAATTCTGTTATCAGCTCGGGATGGTCAGTGCTTTGTTGGGGGCTTCTCTGTTAACCTCAGGGTGTGCCTTAGACTTAAATTCTTCTGGTGGAAACACAGCAAGCGGTCTTTACTTTTATGTGGCCGCTAGTAACTCTGTCGATCATGTTCAAATCGATGCGACAACAGGCGTTCCCAGTTTACAAAACTCCTATTCGTTAACATCCACTTCCGGAACATCCGTTGCGGTTTCTCATAATGAAAGCTTCCTCTATGTAGGAACAAGTGGCGGGCATATTGAGGCTTATTTTATTAGTCCCATCGATGGAAGCCTCACTTCTGTGGGCACTACAAATTATGGCAGTGCCATTGCGGATATGCTCATGCACCCGTCTAAAAACTACCTGTACATTTTAGACTCAGGAGCCACTGAAGGTGTCACTGTCTATGATGTCAATACCGTGACCGGAGCTCTGTCTGAGAGATTTTCGAAAGTAGCGACAGGGCAAAGTGATACTTATGAATTTATTTTTTCCAAAGAATCATCCACAGATCCAAAGTTTCTATTCGCGAGTAATACCTCATCCAATAACACCTCTGTTTTTCAGATCGACCAATCCGGAGGAGCGTCTGATGGAGCTGTCACACTTCGTGAAAATGAAACTTCAAGCTTGCATCCTGCTGGGTTAGTCACTTTTATTGATGATTCTTCGGGGGTCCATATTTATCAGGCAGGTCGGGACTCGAGTGATGTATTGGGAGCCTCTACCGATTTAGTCTCCCGGCTTACTTTCACTGATGATGGCGTGAATTATATCAATACTTGGGATCCTTTCAATGTGAATCACTATTCAGTGGTTGAAAACGAGTCTGTCAACGTACACCTCGATGAAGTCAATGATCGGCTTTTGGTGGCCAATATCCTATCGGATAATATCAATATTTTTAATATCACCACTGCGGATGGCACCCTCACTGAAGATAGCAGTTCTCCAGTCTTGCTTCCGGACGGCAATGCCTCTTCAGGTGTCGTTGGTCCCGGAGATATGTTCATCTATGACTCAAAGCTGTATGTATTAGAGTATACAGCCAATGGGATGACCGTTTTAAATCTCTCGAGCTTAAGTGCCTATAATGGTGGAACGCGAATCAGTGTCTCGACCGATCCTTATCGGTTTGTCTTTCTAAATCATAATGATTAGAGAAACGAGTTAGATCGCTATCAGAGAAACTCAAAAACTGTTTTCAGGGGTTTTCGCTCAGAAGGTTTCTCTTTTTGTTGTAGTTTTTCAGGAAGTGCGTTCGGGCTGTCTTTTTTTCCTACTGCAATCATACAAAGCGATTCGTATTCATTTGGATCCACTTCACAGACTGTATAGGCTTTTTCTTGATCATAACCTCCCATGCCATGGCAGTAGAGTCCCATCTTGAGCGCCTGAAGATTGAGAGACATCCAAGCAGCACCCGTATCAAACGCAGCCCAACGATTCGTGGAGTCGTTTTTTGAAAAGTTTCGTTTAGAGAAAACAGCAATCAGCACCGGAGCATTCTTCGCCCACGCTTGATTTCCTTCGACTAAAACCTCTAAGAGTTTTTGATGAGTCTTAGGCTCAGTGGCTACCTTGAAAAACCAAGGTTGTTCATTAAAACAAGAGGGCGCCCACTTTGCCGCTTCAAAAAGTGCCTCGATCTCTTCAGGTGACAAGGGCTCAGATTTAAATGCTCGTGGCGACCATCGATCTGTGAAGATCGGATCTAGTTTTTTTGCTTCTGGTTCTCTCATTGGGTTTCTCCTTACGGTGATTCAAACTACGGTTGACTAGATTGTTCTGAGTTCGATTGACTGGGTGAAGGGAGCCCTGAGTCACTCACAAGTGTTTTCATCTCTTTGGTGTTGAGGCGATACACTGTCCAGTCAGACTGCGCTTTTGCTCCGATCGACTCATAAAAGTCAATGGCTTTCTGATTCCAGTCCAGGACCCACCAATCTAAACGTCCAGCGTTTCTTTCAAGAGCAATCTCAGCAAGTTTGGCAAGAAAAATTTTTCCGTACCCTCGAGAACGAAATTCTGGTCGAACAAAAAGATCTTCAAGATAAAGTCCTTTTCGGGCCAAAAAAGTTGAGTAATTTTCAAAAAAAAGTGCAAAGCCAACGACTTGCCCGTCCACTTCACCCATTAATACTTCCGCACTTGGCTTTGGGCCAAATAACGACTCTGTAAGTAAAGCCTCAGTCGCCACAACTTCGTGCTCTAATTTTTCAAATCGAGCAAGCTCGGTGATGAGATTTTTGATTTCTGGAACATCGTCTTGCTTTGCAAATCGAATGCTAAGGTTAGTCATTAGATTCTCCTAAGTTTTTGAAAAAGGTTTTAATCGGGTTGGAAATGGCAGAAGGTTTCATCTTCTCATTAACGAAAATTCCCTTGATCAAGGCGTCGGCCACAATTTGATTTTCTTCATTGCGCGCTGTGTGTTGAAGCGACATGCTACGAGAACCTACTTTCTTGGCTTTTAACTCAATGGTGATCTGATCATCATAGCGAGCTGGAAGTCGATATCGACAATCAACATGGGCGATTGCGATATTTAAATTTTGATCTAAAAAAGATTTCCAAATAGGTTTAAGTAATTCCGTCCGAGCCCTTTCAAAGAGTTTAATCCACTGATAATGGCTAACGATGCCCATAAAGTCTAGATCGTCTAAATGAATTTGAATTTTCTTTTTTAGTTCCACGGTTGTTTAACGTTCCTTTTTATAAACAAATTTAAGTTTTAGCCAAACCTCAGTCGAAGATACTGGAGTCGACAGTTTCTGGGAGAGTGACAGTTAGGTTTGTGTTTTCTTCCATGGCTTTTTCAATAGCCCAACGGGCATGAGGATTTCTCGCCCAGCATCTTCTGGCGATGCCATTGTTAACGTCCCAGTGAAGCATTTGATTCAAATTTTCATCGGCGACATCAGATCCATCAAGCACGAGCCCAAATCCTCCGTTAATGACTTCACCCCAGCCAACGCCACCTCCATTATGAAGCGATACCCAGGTTGCTCCGCGGAAAGCATCGCCCATGACATTCTGCACTGCCATGTCTGCTGTGAGTGCGGAACCATCATAGATATTCGAGGTTTCTCTGAATGGAGAGTCCGTCCCTGATACGTCGTGATGGTCACGGCCTAATATCACTGGACCTTCCAAGTGGCCTGTGCGGATGGCGCGATTGAATGCTCGAGCAATTTCAATACGACCTTGAGCATGCGCATAAAGAATTCTAGCCTTGGACCCGACGACAAGTTGATTTTCATCAGCTGCTTGAATCCATTTGAGATTATCAATGAGCTGAGGTTGGATCTCATCACTTGCGGCTGAGATGAGTTTTTTTAAAACTTCTGCAGCGAGTGCATCGGTCTTTTTTAAATCGGACAAAGCTCCAGAAGCACAAACCCATCGAAATGGACCGAATCCATAATCAAAACAAAGAGGCCCCATGATGTCCTGAACATAAGATGGAAACTTAAATTTTCCCTCATGATCCATCACATCTGCTCCTGCTCGAGAGCTTTCAAGCAAAAGTGCATTCCCGTAATCGAAAAAATACATTCCTTTTTTAGCAAGTGCTTCTATGGCGCTCATCTGAGTTCGTAGGGAAGCATAAACCTTATCTTTGAACGCTTCGGGATCTTTTGCCATCATCGTTTGAGCTGACTGAAAATCTAGGCCTTGGGGATAATAGCCTCCAGTGAATGGAGCATGGAGTGAGGTTTGATCGGAGCCTAATTCAACATGAATCCCTCTTTCAACCAGTCGGCACCAAAGATCCACTACGTTTCCAACATAAGCAATAGAAAGACCTTGTTTAGCCTCTTTAGCTTCTAATGCTCGATCGATGGCTTTATCCAAATCGTTTTCAAGCTCATCAACCCATCCTTGAGCGTGGCGTTTTTTTGCAGCTAGCGGATTGATTTCTGCAATCAAGGCCACAGCTCCCGCAATGGCTCCTGCTTTGGGTTGAGCTCCCGACATTCCACCGAGTCCTGCTGAGACAAACAATTTCCCTGCAAGTGGACTCTTTGAATTAGGACTTAGTTTTCGACCGGCATTGAGAATCGTGATGAGCGTTCCATGCACAATTCCCTGGGGGCCAATGTACATGTACGACACTGCCGTCATCTGTCCAAACTGAGTGACTCCGATGGCGTTGAGTCGGTCATAGTTTTCACGACTCGAGTAATTTGGAATCATCATTCCATTGGTGACCGTGACTCTGGGGGCTCTTGAGTGAGAGGGAAATAAGCCCAGCGGGTGTCCTGAGTACATCACGAGAGTTTGATTTTCATTCATTTTAGACAGATACTTCATTGTCAAGCGGTACTGGGCCCAGTTTTGAAAAACTGCTCCATTCCCACCATATGTGATGAGTTCATCGGGGTATTGAGCTACCTCGGGGTCTAAGTTGTTCTGAATCATGAGCATGATTGCTGCTGCACTTGGGCACTTGCAAGGATAATCGGAAATCGGCCTTGCTTTGATGGGGTGCTTGGGCTTGAAACGATACATCGTGATTCGACCCGATGTCTGCAACTCTGATTTAAACTCTTTGGCTAATGTGGAATGCCAGGATTGGGGAAAATAGCGAAGTGCATTTTCAATCGCTAGGCACTGGTCGGCCGGACTCAAAGAGAGTTGGCGCTGAGGCGCATGATCAAATTGAGGGTTTGGCTTCTGAGGGGGAGGGAGGTCTGAGGGGATGCCTTCTAGAATTTCATTCTTAAACGCGCTCATGCCCGCATCTTGCATGATTCTCAAACACACCGCCAGTGAGAAATTCCTGAACAATAAAATATACTTTGAACCTCAACTTCACTCATTTCGTCTGAACAGAATCGATTAATCATTGTCATTAAAAACACTTTCAAGATAAGCTTTGAGGCATGGAAACACTTAAAAATCAGTTTTTTACTCCCATCGACGAAGCGTTATTTGATTCTAGAATTGTGACCATCAGTGGTCCAGTGAACTCGGAAATGGCTAAGCGAGTCAATCGTGAGCTTCTGGCACTCGAAAAGAAAGATTCAAAAAAGCCGATCACGGTCATGATCAACAGTCCGGGTGGAGAAGTCACTTCTGGGTTTGGGATTTTTGATTTGATCCGTTGGATTGAGCCTGAAGTAAAAACATTGGTATGTGGCCTAGCTGCGAGCATGGGATCCATGATTGCCCTGTCTGCGAAAAAGAAAAATCGTCTTGCGATGCCGAATTCAAAA
>CAYLWK010000267.1:0-4530 GCA_964387255.1 uncultured Oligoflexia bacterium | reverse complement strand
GTAGGGACAAATGAACAAATCATTAAAAACTATGTTGAACACCAGGGACACCAGGATTCAGGTCAGCTTCGTATGAAGCTGTAACGGTAAGGACCACGGGCTTGCCCGTGGGAATCTATATCCATGAAATTAGACTTCTGTTTTTCCAGAGATTCAAAAAAATCTAGAAGATGCACCCAAGAGTGATACCAACCCCTCCTATTTTTCATTGATTGAAACCAAATTTTGAAGGATTTATTGAGAGTCTCACCGTCTATTCGATAACAACTGGTCAACTGTTTCCATTTTCAATTGGTTTACTGTTTTTATTGAAGACTTGGGTTGGTCGAAGTTTTGATTTAGACAACCGGATCGGAATATTCAGTCCGTCTCTCATGACTTTGCATTGGCTTGTGTTTCTTACCTTGTTGTTACCCGCCTGGTCCAAAGTAAAGCAAAGGTTGATGTTCGGACTTAAGAAAGTAAGGTTGAGTTACTAAGTGAGTCGGCTCATGGGGTGTTTCCGTTCGACTTTAGGCCAGGAAAGGCTTAGAAGGAGGGATTTCGGTTCATCACGGTTAATAGTGGGAGGTGGCGCATCATAGAAAGGCGGTCTACATATAAATTGATTTTTAATGGTTCTTCACTATTGGTAGTGGGAAGCAGGGCATCATAGAAAAGCGGGCATAATCAGACTCTTTCGGTAAAATGATTTGAGATTAATTGAATCTTTTCACGGAAAGGAAAGCCTAAAAATGCCCAGCTACACCATAGCAGATCATCTGCTTTTGGCGGAATTAGAACTTGTTAGTTTTAAAAAATACAATCGCTATCAAATCGAAATCATTGCAAGAAAGAAGCAGATGGACGAATACTGTCCACGCTGTGCAAGCCTTTGTCGTAGTACCTATGATCACAGAGTCGTAGTTTTAAAAGACGCTCCAGCAAGAGCAGCTAAAGTAAGGCTACTTGTCCATAAAAGACGCCTATAGCGTTAAAAACGGCTAAAAAGTGAGGGATTACAGCGTGATACTAAGTGATTACATAATTAAATGTTGTAATCACTTAGTATCAATAGTAAAATAAAGACAAATGAGAGCAAAACGGAAGAAAAAAAACAAGTCTCGAACAAGAGCCAAAATAAGTAGAGCTACGCGTTTCAGGAGGCTCAAGCAGGAAGTAGACGTCGGGAATCTGAGACGTGTTGCTCGAGGTAGGTATATGACGCTATCGGAGCTTACGCGTGAAAAAGAGGGTGAATTAACGAGAGCTGCCCTAATTGGCGGACCAGATTCAGTGATTTGCCTTTATTCAGCCTTGGCGTATTATGATCTGCTTGATTACGAACCTACACAAACATGGATCTATGTTCGACAGGGATTTCGAACACAGAATCAAAGGCTTCGTTTTATTCAGATGCGGGAACTACCTGAAAAGGGAATTAAGCGAGGCAAAAACTTCAATGTGACTAATCTTGAAAGGACGCTTGTCGACTGTTTTTCTCATAGCCGTCTGGTTGATCGAGCTACGGCAATCGAAGTGCTAGCTAAATCGATTCGATCAAAAAAGACGACTGTGGAAAAGGTCATCATGATGGCTAAAGACATGAACAAAGAAGAGGTCCTTCAACCCTACTTGGATGGAATCGTCTTTGGAGGTACTGCGAATGACGCCCGATGAAATCAAGAGAAAACTCCACGAACTCTCAGAAGAACAAAATATCAACTACAACCATCTTTTACTACATCTCGCTTTTGAGCGATTGATTCAGCGTCTGACGAATCATCCAGAATTGACGGACTCAATTGTATTTAAAGGAGGATTTGTCGCTCTTAAGGTTTATGAGAACTACCGTTACACTCGCGATCTTGATTTGACAGCGATGAATCTTAAAATCAATCAGATCGAAGAAGCACTAAAAGATCTGATCGATCTAAAAGACGATGGATTTTGGTTTGGTGAGCTTGAAAAGCATCGACTTCCCCATCAGCATGAATACGGCGGAGTTCGATTTCAGCTTCGTTACACGATTGGTGATCCTCCCAAGAAATCAGGTAAAGCTCCAATTGTTCAGTTAGACATCGGAATGGGAGACGTCATTACTCCTGGTCCTGTTCTGAAAAAATCACCGAGCATCATAGAAGCAGAACCTCTTTCATGGAAGGTTTACCCTCCAGAGACCATTGTCGCTGAGAAGCTGGATGCTCTTTGTCGTCATGAGAACACAGCTTCTCGAGGAAGAGATCTTTACGACTTGGTTGTTTTGATTCCAAAGTGCGACGATGCAACTCTCAAAAAAGCGATTACTGCGACGTTTGAACATACCGGAAATGAACTTCCTTCCTCATTCAGCGAACTCTTCCGCAAAATGAATAAGGAACACCTGGAGTTATCCTTTAAAAAGATCTCTCGTGTTGACGGAAGCAATCCTGATTTTAAGAAGACTCAGAAAGAGCTTTTAAAATTGTTTAAAGAGCGAATTGATCGACTACTGTGCTAGAAGGGAACCACCTTTCTATCGTTCGATTCAACACGCATTCAACCAAACTTTTCGAAAAGCGGGTTTGAAGTAAACGAGCACTCATGTATTGCGGCACTCGTTTGCAACAGATTTCGCTGAACGCACAGGCGATGCGCGAGCACTTCAAGGTCAGCTTGGACATCGTCAACATAAGCAGACGGAACATTACGCAAAGATAACTGATGGAACTATGCGCTCAGGTATGAAGCAATATCAACGGGTGTTAGCCCCCATCGTTGAACTCAAGCGGTAATGGTACTGCTAGGTTAGGCTGGGTCGAATCAGTGAGTGAGTGAGTTATTATTTTTTAATTTCAATTACTTATGGCAGTAATGGCTCAGTGATCATTCCTGGGGACAAAACCAATCTCCCCCAAATGAAATATGCGAAATCATTGAGTTTCTTGTTCAGGCTAAGCACCTTGATCCTAATTTCCTCCGGCAAAAATACGAGGTTGAAAAGCTCTCAGCAAACCAAATTTCTAAAGAAATTTTCTCCGCCAGATCCACTGTTGTGAAGTTTCTTAAGAAGTTCGGCATACCGCTTCGTCCCGAAGAAGAGTCACGGCGACTATTGAGGAACGGCCAACTTGGTTATGGTGAGCGAACCAGAAATAGTAAGACCGACAAACACAAACGAGAGCTGGAGAATATCCAGAAGATGCAAATACTGAGGGAGCAGGGCTATAGTTACTGGAAGATAGCTGAAGTGTTAAATACTATGAAAATTCCCACAAAAACCAGAAAGGCCAAGTGGCATCCAACTACTGTGATGAAAATTCTCAAAAAAACAAATTCTCAATTGGGTAACTAACCAAAGCCTGCATCATCAGGAATTGTCTTCGAGCCAAAATACTTGTGGTTCGTTTTCTTTAAGATAGTTAGGACTATTTGTGTCCAGATTAATGCGGCAATTACTCCAAGAAAAAAAGTGTAAATTGGAATCAATGAAAAGCCCGCCCCTAAATATCCCAAAAATATTCCGAGAAAGCCTAGAGGACCAGAATTTAACTTTAACCACCAGCCAAATTGCAAATACGATATTCTCTCCCGCTCCCAAGCAAGAATATTCCACCATGCTCCTGTCCCAACAAGGAAATAAAGTAATCTGATAAACCATTCTGGTATTCCCCTGAGCTTGAGTGCAGCTCTAGCTTCATATCTCCATTCAGGCATATCAGTATCAAGATAGGGTTGAATGAGCGGATCATAAATATTTGAGAATCGTGAGAGTAGATACTGCCTTTCTTCTTCTTCAGTTCTTATAATAAAACTAAAATGTTCATCAGATAGTCTTACGGTCTTTTCGTCATCTTGGACTAAACCATGTTTGCATATAGTAACGGCCTCCCCACGTCGTTCCTTAACGAGCGATAAACGATTGTCTTCAAATATTTTTCGGGCATTTAGGTAATTTTCCATCCGATGCTCACTGGGGTCATAGATTCCCTTCAAACCAAAAATTCCCCACCCAGAATCCAGTTCCACCGTTAGGTTTTTGCGAGCTTTTTCCTCAAATTCACTATAAATTCTGTCCGAGAGGAAAATCATCTTTTTGTTTAAAGTGGACTTAATCCAATCTTTGCGCCTTTTTACAAAGAACCATGTTGGAAATCGTTGGTACTCTTTCTCTAGACCGGAGAGATATGAGTTATACTTGCAAGGGTCTGAAGCCAAAACAAGCCGATCAAGGTCAACGAAAAGTTTTTTGTCCTTCGTCCAAGTATTTTTGAGTGATTGATTTGAGGAGTCTTTGGTGGCCATTATTAAGCCCTCAACTCTCTGAACCAAGTCCTTTGGTAAAGACATTTTTTCAAAACATCTCCTCATCAATTTAACGCTTTTCAGTTCGTTCTTCTTGGACCACGGTTTATACACAGAATCATGGAAAAGAACTGCCCAGTTGGCTGCCTCTATGTGGCCGCAGGCAGAGCACCACGGCTTTAGCCGTGGGTGAATGAACCCGGCGGCGGAGCGGTGTATAACACCGCCATGGAGTATATCAAGACCGCCCATAGCGTTTATTATCTG
>CAYLWK010000266.1:0-6827 GCA_964387255.1 uncultured Oligoflexia bacterium | reverse complement strand
TGGTCATTGTTCCACACTCAATGCCAAAGGCTTCATCAAGCACCTTGACTACAGGGGCCAAGCAATTGGTGGTGCAAGATGCATTAGAAATAATTCGATGTGCTTTAGGATCGTAGGTTTCATGATTCACTCCTATGCAAACAGTCCAGTCTGCATCTTTTCCAGGTGCAGAGATAATCACTTTCTTCACTGAGTCTTTTAAATGCTTTCCAGCAGATGCTTGATCTCGAAACAATCCAGTGCATTCATGTACAATTTCGGCATTCACTTCCCCCCAAGGCACCTGAGCGGGATCACGATCCGAAAAAATTGAAATGGTTTGATCACCTACCTTGAGGCGGTTGCCTTCAATCTGAACGTTTTGTGAAAGCACGCCATGAACCGAATCATATTTCAAAAGATGTGCAAGTGTTGCGATGTCGCCTAAATCATTAATCCCTACGACCTCAACATCATCTCTTTGAAGTGCTAAGCGGAGGACCTTTCGTCCAATTCGACCAAACCCGTTGATGCCAATTTTGACTGGTTTTCCCATCAGAATTCCTCTTTCTTAAATTCAGACTGAGCCTTGAAAACACAAGGTATACTCCTCCAATCCAAGGGTTTCAACGAGTTTTCCCCAAGCAAAGGTTTCCCCTGCATGCCATGAGACTTGTTTATTTATCTTTAATTTAATTAATAGTCTAAAGGGCTTCTTGGAGCGTTACTTCAAACCAACTCGGTCAGAAAGCTTCCATAGGCTTGGAAGTGCGATGCTCGCAATCGCTGTTTTTATGACAGCGCCAGGTAAAAAGGGAATCAATCCCATTGGAATTGCCTTTTCCCAGCCAACGAAGGTTGAAAGATGGCTCAAGCCAAAAAAGAAAATCACACTATGACCGAGTAGAAACCACGGAAGTGCGCTCCAAACGCTTCGATCCTTCCCTAAGTCAGCGCATTTTCCTATGATAAAAGCTGCCGGCAAAAATCCCAAAAGATAGCCTCCTGTCGGGCCTAAAAGATAAGCAAAGCCACTGCCGTGGGTAACAACAGGAAGTCCAAAGCCGCCTTCTAGTAAATACATGCCCACAGCTAAAGTACCTCGCATCGACCCCAAGCTTGAGGCTACCAGGAGCACAGCGAGCGTCTGCAGGCTAATGGGTACGGGGGTAAAGCCTAACGGAAGCGAAAAACGTGCAGAACACGCAAGAACAAGACTGCCCAATGCAACCCAGAAAATCTCCTTTAAACGACTCCGTGTTCGATCCAGATTAAGAATGAGTGGCTTAGGTGCCGTGAGTTGAGGGTTCATGCATCAGTTCTCCCAATTGATTTTTAAAGTCTTAAAATTTTTCTTTTTTATTCATGGATTTTCCACCATCAGAACCTGATGAATGTGATAACCCATGAGCACAAAATCACGCTAGCAAATTTTTTTTTTGCAAAATAGGATAAAAACAAAAGATGGGTCAAAAATCAAAAAAAATAGACAAAGCAGGGGTGCTTGAGTTTTTAAAAGAGCATGCACTGGTCCTAAAGCTCAGTGAGAGTAATCCCTTTAAGATTCGGGCAATTGAAAAAGCGAGAGATGTTTTAAAGAAAGAGACAAGTGATTGGCTGAGTCAAATTGAGCAAAAAAAACTCACCCAACTTCCTGGAATTGGAAAAGGGATCGAGGCCCTTTTAACAGAATTATACCGGACGGGTCGTTCAAAGGAGCATCAGGAGTTAAAACAAACTCTTCCAAAAGGCTTGATGGAGCTCGTTCAATTGCCAGGACTCGGGCCTAAAAAAGCGAAAGAACTGGTCGACCAACTCGGCGTAAGAACCATCGGAGAGTTGGAATACGCTTGTCGAGAAAATCGACTCACCTCTTTGAAGGGGTTTGGCGATAAAATGCAAACCAAAGTACTCAAAGCCATTGAATTTCAAAAATCAACCCAAGGCCAACACCTTTGGGTTGAAATTCAATGGCTTTGCAAACAGCTTCTATCAGAGCTTCAAAAATCAAGAGGAGCTGACCGACGAGTCGAAGTGGTAGGACCCTTTCAGCGTAAGGTAGAAGTGATTGACTGCTTGCAGTTCTTGCTTGAAGTTCACTCTGATGAAGACACGGAAGCTTTAGATCGAAAGTTGAAGAAAAAAATTGAGTCAATCCTAAAACGTGCTGGAATTCAAACGAAAGTAGAGCTGTTTTATAGCTTGAGAAGTGAATTTGGCACACGTCAGGTACGACTCACAAGTTCCGAGGTGCACTGGAAGTCTTTAAAGGCACCGAAAACGGTGAAAGCGTCGACTGAAAAAACCTTTTATCAAAAACTCAGTCTAGAGTGGATTCCTCCGGAGTGTCGAGAGACAGGAGAGGAAATCAATTTTGCTAGAAAACAAAACTTGGATGATTCTCTTGTGGGTTGGAATGATGTTCAGGGAGTTTTCCATAATCACACTACGTTTTCTGACGGATCCGCCACATTAGAGCAAATGGTGAAACGAGCTCGTGATTTAGGTTTTCAGTATATTGGAATTTCAGATCATAGTCAGACTGCTTTTTACGCCAATGGACTAAAGAAAGATCAGATTGAAAAACAACATCGGGAAGTTGAGACTTTAAGAGAAAAGTATCCTGACATTACTATTTTTTGGGGTATCGAGAGTGATATATTAAAAGACGGAGCACTCGACTATCCATCAGGTATTTTAAAAAAGTTTGATTTTGTGATTGCTTCAATCCATCAACGATTCAAGCTTGATCGAAAGGAAATGACAGCTCGTCTTTTAAAAGCCATTGAAAATCCTCATACTCGCTTTGTGGGACATATCAGTGGTCGACTTATTTTAGGTCGTCCTCCCTATGATCTTGATATGGAAGCCTTGATTCAAGCGGCAAGTAAGCACAATACTGCCATTGAAATCAACGCCAACCCTAGGCGTCTTGACATTGATTGGCGCTATGGATCCATCATGCGCAAACATCGTTTGCTAACTTCTATTAATCCAGATGCCCATAGCCTCGAAGGTTTAGAGGATACGATTCATGGAATCACGGTTGCAAGAAAAGCGCTTCTTCCTAAAAAAAATGTCATCAGCACTTGGAGTCGAAAGGAGGTCGGTGATTGGCTGAAACAAAAGAACTAAAAAAGAAGCGAATGAGACGAATTATAAAAATCTTAAAAAAAACGTATCCTGATTCGACGTGTAGTTTGTTTTTTAATTCACCATTTCAGCTTCTAGTGGCTACCGTTCTAAGTGCTCAGTGCACAGATGAACGAGTCAATCAAGTAACTCCCAAACTTTTTAAAACCTATCCTGATCCCAAAGCGATGAGTCAAGCAAAGCTATCTGAAGTGGAACGAATCATTCATTCAACAGGATTTTATAAAAACAAAGCCAAAGCGATTTTAAGTTTATCAAAAGACCTCGTAGAGAAGCATCAATGCCAAGTGCCTCAGAAGCTCGAGGACCTGACAGCACTCAGAGGCGTGGGGCGAAAAACCGCAAATGTGGTCCTAGGCACGGCTTTTCAAACTCCTGCGATGGTGGTTGACACTCATGTGAGTCGAATTTCACGAAAACTTGGCTTCACGAAAACCAAAGACCCTGTGAAAATTGAAAAAGACCTGATCGCCGTTGTTCCAAAGAAAGATTGGGTGCAGTTCACTCACCTGGTGATCGATCATGGAAGAGCCATTTGTGTGGCTCGAAGGCCTCAATGCTCAAGTTGCCCACTTGAGTCTCTTTGTCCTAAATTACCTTGAAACTCTGAGTCAAAATCAGTATCACTGCCCCGTGTGATCAAGTCTCCAAGAGATGGCTGGGTAGGATCTTTTTTAGTTTCAAGAGGGCTTTCCTTTTAGTAGAGATGACACAGAGAGAGAAATTATGTCGCCTGAAGCGTTAAAAAATAAAATTGAAACCTTGGAGCCAGGAACTAAGGCAGAGATCATGGATCTTACGGGGACGAAGGACCATTATCGAGCCATCGTCGTGTCTCCTGCGTTTGAGGGGATTCCAATGATGCGACAGCATCGTTTGATTTTTGAGTTACTCAAGACCGAATTGGATTCAGGAGAGCTCCATGCGCTCACTCTAAAAACCTTCACACCGAGTGAGTATGAAGCCCAAGTAGGTCCTTAGGGCTCTGAGCAGCTACAAAGTAAGGAAGCAACTCATTGGGAGTTAATTGGCAAAATTTTAAAGGAGAAAGATCATGGAAAAACAAACTCAGTCAACCATTCAAGAAAAGTACTCGAATTTTATTCAATCAAAGCCGTTTGCTATTTTTATGAAAGGAAACCCTCAGTTTCCAATGTGTGGCTTTTCAGCTCGAACGTTGGAGCTGCTTTTTGACGCCGGAGTTGCTAAAGAAGACCTTGCACATTTTGATATCTTAGAAGACGAAGCCATGCGCACTGCTGCGAAAGAATTGAGTCAATGGCCAACTTACCCACAAGTTTTCATTCAGGGAGAATTCGTGGGTGGTTGTGATATCATCGTTGATCTTCATGAGCGTGGAGAATTATCGAAACTAGTCCAAAACGCAAAAGCCAAGTAAGAAAGCCTGTGCCTTCTTTTAAGCTCAATGCTGGCGTTAGTGACTTCGATTATCCCTTACGAAACTTTTTTCGAGACTGAGTTGCCTTACTGATGCGCTTTGAAGACTTAGGCTTTGAGCTGCTTTTAGTTTCGGCATAGGCGGAACGTTTGTCCCGGGTTCTTCTCGTTTTAGTGACGCGTCGTCGTTTAGTTTTTCTTTGAGCCATGATGCCAGTGGCTATCTTGGTTTTTAAATTTGGTCAAGTTGAAACGTCTTGCTTGAGTGGGGGTTATCTATCGAAAGCAGTACCACGGCAAGAACCTGGGTCGTCTTCTTCGTCAAACGAATCTTTGATCATTCGCTCTTCTCTTTGAATTAAATCATGAAGTTGAGGGCTTTCAATTTCAATGAATTGTCTGAATTCTTCATTTTCATAGGCACTAGTCAATAACGCTTCAATAGCTTCACTGTCAGTAACGCCCGTTCTTTCGAGGAGCTCTCGAACCCAAGTGTGTGTTCGATTTCTAAGGGAATCGTGTTGAATCTCTTCGCGGTCTTCTTCATCCAGTGTGAAGTAATCCTCTATACCTGGAAGGAGTAATAAAGCCCGTGCGATTGGATCAGTGTCTTCAGGCACCCGAGTGATGATTCTATATTCGTCCATCGGGTCTTCCTCAAAAGGGTCGACTTCTAAAGCATCTCTGAAGGTTTCTCTCCAGCTAAAATCTAGCATTTGTGCAAGTCGGACCTGCATCGGCGATCGCCTTCGATAATCTGCAACTCTTTCCTCGTACCAATCTGCATCACGGTCTAAAGAGCGAAAGAAAAAAAGTGTCAGTAAGCTTTGAAAGGCAGATAATCGGTCAACAATCCACTCACCGATAAAGTCCATATGACTCAGAGCAGTTTCGATGTTGTAGTGGGTGATATTGAGGCGTCGACTTGGAGTCAAAGCGTCCTCTTCGGGCTCTGGGTGAACTGAAAATACAAGTTCCCTTAAAAATGCATAAAGTTCTGCTTCATCTGGAAACGATCTGATTTCAAATTCTGGAAAAAGAGATTCGATATATCGTTTTTCCGAAGTGTTTTGTGTCTTATAGTGAAGAAAGACCGCATGCTGAGCTACCAATGATGCAGAAGATGACGTCAGGCGATCCTGAAAAAAATCAAGCACTAACTTTCTCGCCCTGCGACGGTAGTCTTGATTCTTTGAATAGATTGAAGTGATGATTAGAAAATAAGGGATTGCCTGAATTTTGTAGCCTTTCATTTCATCGATTTCTAAAGCATGATTTTCATATTCAAGCTCAATCAAGGAAAGAAGTCGGCTCGTGAATTCAGAGGGAGCCGATTTGAGTTCTTCAAAATCAAGCTTTCCAATGAGAGTAGAGTAGATTTCAAGTGAGACTTCCTTTTCAGGGTCGTGGTTTGAAGAAGGAAGCAAGTCCGTCCAGCGATGGGTTGGGTGCAAATAAGGATCGACCCAGACCCAGCGGCCTACGGTTCTGCTAGCTTCAATCGCAGCGAGATAAACAGGATGAAAGAAAAAACCATTTCGACGGCGGTTATTTTGAGGTTGGTGAGCCAACGAAAAATGTTCTGGAATCACAATCGCTTTTCTGCCTGCGTCTTCAATCACAGGAGCCCATCGATTTTGAACTAAAAAATCTAAAAAAGTCCATTCATCATGAAGATGTAAACGTCGATTTTCATTTGACCAAGGTGATTTGAGATGAATCTTAACTTGTTTTAGAAATTTGGGGTTTCGGGTGGGGGCTTGAATTTCAATGCCGACCCAAGGTCGAAATTTTTTTTCTGCTTCATTTGGATTTGTTTCAGAAGCTTCTATATCAGATAAATCAGTATCGTAGAATCGATACAAAAAAACTCGGGCATCCCGTAGCATCGGTGAGTCAATTTCATCTCTCAATTCAGGATGAAACAATAAAAGGAAAGGTTCGATTTCTTGAATCACAAATCGACGTTTGGGCAATGACTTTGAGATTTCAAATTGACCTCGTCTTGGGGGCTCTAGGGTCGGTGACCGCAGGCTTTCCCAATACTCAGGGTACTGAGCTTTAAGCCTTGCGAGCATATATACGCGTTCTTCAATGACGTCCGGTTCAACTGGAAACTGTCTAAAAAGCTCATGAAACACTGCACTAAGCCGATCACGTTGCGCTTTTCCTTGTGGATCCTGAAGTCGAGCTATTGACGGATCAAAAAACTCTGTGGTTTGCGCTTGAACGGTTGTAATTCCAAGGAAAAGAATCCCTAAGATGATGACGTGATTGCAATAAAGCCAGACACGAAG
>CAYLWK010000265.1:0-4207 GCA_964387255.1 uncultured Oligoflexia bacterium | reverse complement strand
GCTCTTGATCTTGCTTTTGCTTTAATTTCCTCTTTTGTAAAATCTCTTGGATCCGCTGACGAGCCATTTCTTCAAGCTCTGGATCTTGTGATTGCTTTGCATAATCAATCGTTTCCACGAGTGTCTGAATTGCTTTTTGGTCTTGATTTTTTTGCGCTAACGCAGAACCAAGGTTGTACAATGCTCTTCCTTTGACTTCAGGTTGATCGCTAGGCGCATTCCTATAAGATTGCTCAAACCCAGAAATAGCAGCATCCCAATCTTTCTCCATCCCTTGAATCACACTTTGATTATATTTTAGGAGTGGTGAATCGGGCTTCAGTGCCTGAGCGCTTCCAAAATGCTTCTTTGCACTTTCCAAGTCTTCATTCCGAAACGCCTCGAGACCTCTCTTTGTTTGCTCATAAATTTCAAAATCATCCAGTTGAGCCATTGCATTTTTTGTGAAACAAATATCCAAACCCAAAAAACCAATAAAAATAAAAATCAAGCTTGCTTTTGAGAGAATCGAAAAACGAGCTCGTTGGCTTATTAAAAGCTCCAGAAAAAATAGAACTAACGCGACAACTAGGGGAAACTGATATCTTGAATAGTAAACTCTGAACTTTCGCTCTCCTAACTCCGTTCGCTCCTCACCTCCGAGAGAGTTCAAGATCAACTCTGCCTCTTTTTCAGAGCTAGACAAGGTCCAGTACTGTCCGTCGGCTTTACTAGATAGTTTTTGAAGCGCCTCTGGACGAAATTGACTCATCACTACCTTTCCTTGATCGTCCGTTTTATATCCGCGTTTTCGTCCTTTTTCGTCGAAAATAGGGATCGGTTTTCCAACTGATGACCCTATACCAACAACGTAAAGCGAGACACCTGACTCTTTGATTCGATTAGCTCCATCTAGAGCAGCTCCCTCTAGATCTTCTCCATCTGAGATTAATAATACCGCCTGATTGACTTTCTCATCTTCAGAAGGTCGATCAACCGACTCAGCGCCTCTTTCCAATGCCTCCGCTGCAATCTGCAAGGCAAGGCCAATATCTGTTCCTTGATTACGTATGACTGAAGTATCCAAAGACTCTACAATTTCTCTAACATAATCAATGTCAGTCGTTAAAGGACTTGCTAAAAATGCACTTCCAGCAAATCCAATCAAACCAACTCGATCTCCACGAAGCCCATCAAATATCTTCCCTAAAAAATGTTTTGCTTTTTTTATTCGACTTGGAACGACGTCCTCTACATCCATGCTCTTCGATAAATCAACTGCAATCAGTAAATCCATCCCCTGATACTGAGTAGTTTCTTCTCGATAGCCCCACCGGGGTCCTGCAAGAGCTAGGACAAGAAATACCAGTCCTAGGAAAAAAAGAAAATTCTTACGCTGATCTCGATGCAATTGATGCGCAGGTGCAATTTTTGGAAAAATAGTTGGATCAATTTTTTGCCTTAGGGCTTTTTTCCTACGTTCCAAAAGGGAACGGGTCATCAGCCAGAGCAATAAAAGCACGAGTCCGCCCCAGAGCCATTCTGGATTTTTCCATATCATAGACGAAACCTCCACCAAAATAGCGAGAGTGTTTTCTCTAGAACAAGAAATAAAAATCCCAATATAAGGGGGAGTTCGAATTGATCTTCCGTTTTGATTTTCTGTTGTACGACTTGATCATCTTTCTCAAGTTGATCAATTTCTTGAAAGACCTGCTCTAACGTCGAAGCATCAGTCACACGATAAAACTTACCGTCTGTCATCGTTGCAATTTTCTTGAGCAATTTAGGATTAAGTGCATTGTCGAACCACTGATAGGTTGTCACTGTATTGCCAAAGGCGCCTTTTCGACGAATCGGTAATCTCACTCTACCTTCTCGTCCTACTGCAATGGTATAAGCTTTTATCCCGTAACCTTTCGCCAACTCTCCCGCAGTCCCAGGGTCAACTCTTCCAATATTGTTGTCTCCATCTGTAAGTAGAATAATCACTTTGCTTTTTGCTTCTGATTCTTTAAGCCGACTCACAGCAAGTGTCAGCCCATCTCCAATCGCTGTTCCATCCTTTAAAACACCAATTTCAGCACCACGTAAAGCTTGTAACACCAAGCCATAATCCAACGTAGGAGGCGCCAAAGTCAGCGGCTCTCCACTAAAAACAATTAATCCTATCCGGTCATTTGATCTGCCCTTAATGAACTGTGTCATAGTTTTTTTGGCTACATCAAGTCGTGAAGTTTGAGCTAAATCTTCTATGTTCATACTCGCCGATAAATCCATCACCAAAATAATATCAATGCCAGCTACTCGATCCTGAGCTTGCCGGTATTCGTTTTGAGGTCTGGCGAGAGCGATAGTCAAAAAAACCAATCCAACGATCCGAAGAATCATCAAAATTCCAACAGGATTTCTAATTCTAAACGCCTTTGGAATCTTGATAGGATAGATTAAATATGGACGCTCATTGCGTCTCTTAAAGAAACGAAATCCTATAAAAAGCAAAGGAATCAGTACTAAGAAGTAAGGATCCGCAAATTTCATGAACGAGAAACCCCTTCTTCTGACGCGATTCTGGACATCGTTTCATTTGATTTTTGGTTTTGAGACTTACTTTTTTCAATCCACCTACGAGATCGCTCAATTAACTCTTTTGCTTCAAAACGGTTCGGTTCAAAATCTGAAAACTTCACCCGATCCAATATTTTAAACAAATTCCCAAGCTCATCAATCCACTCTATTTTCTCATTGGAATGCAATAAACTAATAGAAAGTTGAGACTTCAGTTTTCTTAAAATCTCTCGAGCAGTTTGTTCCGTAGCATCGAACTGATACTCTCTGGCAACAAATCGCTTCAAAATATGACTGAGTTCAAAATAATGCTTCTTAAAAAGATCTTCCTCCCAATATTTTTTTTCTTCTAGGAGCCTTAGGGATTTTAGTGCTTCCTGCCGCGGACTTAGCAATGGCATTGCTTTTTTAGATTCAAGAATTTTCCGTTTTGGTCTGTTAAAACGACTGACGATTAGAATCACAAACACAATCACAATCATCGCCATTGCAATCCATACCAGAACCACCCTCCAGGGAAACGATGTTCCCAAAGGATCTAACAAGATTTTTGTACTTTGTTTTTTAGGAGTAACACTGTCAATTTTAAGCTCAATAGCTTCTGTACGACCTATCATTTGGTCATTTTCATCTTTGATTACTAACATCGGAAGTCGCAACACTCCTGACTTCAAAGGAGTGAGAATGACCATTTTACTTCGAAGTCGAATTGTCCAACCAAGATCAATGAGCGGTGAACTTCCTGGCGGTACCTCCAACTTGATTCTAGAAAAGTCTGTGACATTTTTTTTCAAACCCGGCTCTGAAGGAGGCTTGGATTCGTTTATGTTATCAATTTCAGTTCCAGAGCCTGACTTCGATAATAGCTCAAGCCCCAATTCTATTGAATCGCCCGGCTTGAGCTTTAAATCTTTTGCATCCTTAAGATTCTGCCAACTCCAAAGAGGAAGCTCAGCAATCTTTTGCAAAGATGACTTCTCAGCAAGCGCAGACTGATTGACCGTCGCTCCTAGTAAGATTGCTAGCAACCATGTGCTACCGAGCCTTCGTTCTTTTACGCTTTCTAAAAAACTGAACCAATGCCTCACCATAATCTTCAGATGTCCTAACCAATAGCTGATCCACTTTAGCCTGACGAAAGACGTCTTTCAAAGTCTCTGCTCTTTTCCTAATCTGTTCATCATACCACTTTTGAAAGGAGTACGATGCGGTATCCACATAACATTCATCGCCTGTCTCAGGATCGAGAACACAGTAAACACCCTTAGGAAGAAGCTCTTCTTCCAACGTATCTTGAGTCTGAATCGCCACAACGTCATTTCTTCGTGAAAGCTGCTTTAGTGCTAATTCAAAATTTTCATCTAAAAAATCACTCACAATAAATAAAATGCCCGGATGCCTCATCATCCTTTGAATGGACTGAAAAGCTGTTGATAGGTTTGTTTTTTTTGACTTTGGGATAAAAGTGAGAAGCTCAGTCACTAAGCGAAGCACATGAGAACGCCCCTTTCGAGGAGGAATGATTTTTTCAATTTGGTCACTAAATAGAATTAAACCAACCTTATCTCCCGTACGAGTTGCTGCAAACGAAAGCAAAGCTCCTAGTTCAGCAGCCATTTCTGACTTCAGTTTACGAGCTGACGAGAAATCCTCTGATCCA
>CAYLWK010000264.1:0-2962 GCA_964387255.1 uncultured Oligoflexia bacterium | reverse complement strand
CTTTGCTTTTTTACTAGTTGTCGCGTCGCAAGGCAAATTTCATCGAGAAGTCCAAAAGTGCCTGGGCGAATGGGCCTGCTCTCAGGTTTTTCGCCTCTTAGGTGAGCAATGACTTGCCGATACCCAACACTCCGAAGTGCTTTGGCGTTAGGAAACTGATTTAAAAGCTTTTTTGTTTCTTCAACGAATCCTTGATTTAACATTTCTTGAGCGCGACGCTCAATTCGAGCGTGTAGTTCCGTTGAGTCCCGATCTAAAACCCAAAGTGAGTATTGAGCGTTTGGAGTTCTCGGTCGTTTAGCTTCGAGTTCTAGTGGCGAGCAATTAAAGTTTTCAATAATCTCAGCCGCACGAATCAGGCGGTAGCGGTCATTCTTATCAAACTTTGTGAGAACTTGTGGGTCTTTTCTTTGAATGATTGAAATCAGTTCAGAGGACTCCAAGCTTTCTAAATGTGCCCTGATTGTTGGATCCGCTTTAGGGACCTCCCAAAGCCCATATAAAAGTGTTTTTAGGTAAAATCCTGTGCCTCCAACAATCAATGCTCGATGGCCACGTGAGTGAATGGTTTCAATGGCAGTTTGAACTTCAGCGTAAAAATCTCCTGCTGTGTAAGGTGTATCAGGATCACGACAGTTTATCAGATGATGAGAAACGGCTTTTTGTTCAGCTAGGCTCGGTTTGGCTGACCCAATGTCAAACCCGCGATAAACTTGAATGCTATCGGCATTGATGAGTTCAATAGTTGGGGCACGAGCGCGAGCAAATTCGAACGCGATTTCAGATTTCCCTGAAGCTGTGGTTCCTGTGATGATCGCAATTGGAGGTTTATTCATACCAGTCGTTGAAACCATTCTTCAAAACGGGACCTGGGAACATCAACAATTGTCGGTCGTCCGTGGGGACAGTTCCAAGGATGTCGGCACTGCATGAGCTCTTCAACGATTTTTTCTGCTTGCCATTGCGAGATGCCATCTCCAGAGCGTACCGCAGAATGGCAAGCCTCCGATGCTAAGCGCTCAAAAAGCTGTTCGTCTAAGTGGTCTAGCTGTTCTTTGGATTCCGACTCCAATCGTTCGACTAAATTAGCCAAACGTGTTTTAAGCTCGGATTGACCCCAGATCGACGGCAACGCTCGAAACACTATCGCCGATTCTGAAATAAAGTCTGCTTGAAAACCCATTGATTCTAGAATCTTAAATCGCTTTTTCCAAGTCGAAGACCCAGGGGATTCAGCGGTTTTGATCGTGATAGGAAGTAAAAGCTCTTGGGAGGAAATCTCTTTTTTTGATTTAAAAACCGCATCATGAAGTTTCTCAAATCGAATGCGTTCATGGGCGGCGTGTTGATCAATCAAACGGAGCTGATGAGCCTTTTCAAATAAAATATAAGTTCGAAACACAATGCCTCGCCATTGCCATTGAGAATCAAATGGCGACACGGAGTCTCTATTGGCTTGATTCTCAAAGGTTTGACGATCCTCCGTAGCTTCACCTTCACCTAACGACGGACCTAGGCTTAGAGTTGGATAAGCCGTCGATGAAAAATCCAATTCATTCTTTTCTAGGTTTCTAGGCGATGAAGACGGGGGAGGAGAGGATAAAAAAGGTTGCGAGCCGTGACTACGACCCCAATTTGATGAGAGTTTATTTCTTTTTTGTGATTGAAAAGCCCACGCACCTCCTGGGAAAGAATTTTTAGAACTGGGGGCATGCGCGGTTAGTTCCGTTTCATGAAGTAAAGACTCCACTTCTTTTTGGACATGGTGAAATAGAGCTCTTTCATCTAAAAATCGCACCTCAACTTTTGAAGGGTGAATGTTCATGTCAATCGATTCTTGAGGGAGATCAAGTTTCAAAACGAGTGCTGGATAATGACCAGGAAGCAGGACTTGTCTAAAAGGTTTTACGAGTGCTTGAACTAGAATACGATCTTTCAAAACTCGGCCATTCACAAGCTGAATCATTTTTTTTGAATGCGGCACGCTCAATCCCTTAAACCACCAAAGAGACCCTTTAGATCGAGTGAAGTCTCTTTTGACTAATGGGTAGTCCTGGCCTTTTGCTAAAATGGTTCTTAAGCGCTCTTCAAACGATTCTGCTTGAAAATTTAAAGCGCTCTTCCCTTGATGAGTGAGTTGAAATCCGATTTCAGGGTGAGTGAGCGATAGACGTTCAATCCAGTCGCGGATTGCTTGCAGTTCTGAACGAGCTGATTTTAGGAATTTAAGGCGGGCAGGAATTTTTGAAAAAAGGCCTTCAACTTGTATTCGAGTGCCGTGAGGGGAGTCGATAAACTGTCCGAAGGTGAGTCTTTTGAGACCTTTTTGATCAGAATGGATCTCGTAAGCATCGGAATGATCTTTTCGTCGCGATAAAATGGAAACATCAGCTGAGGCGGCAATCGAAGCAAGCGCTTCCCCACGAAACCCGAGCGTGCTTAAGTGATTTAAATCCGAAATGGCGCTGAGTTTACTTGTGGCATGTCTGGCTAGACTGAGTGGTAAATCATCTGGATGGATGCCCACTCCATTGTCCATCACTTCAATGAGACCTTTGCCACCGTCTTCTAATGTGATCCAAATTTGTGAGGCGCCTGCATCGATGGCATTTTCAACTAATTCCTTTACAGCTGAAGCAGGGCGTTCAATCACTTCCCCTGCAGCAATTTGTTCTGCGACACGAGCAGTCAGGCGATGCACACGAGAATGAGACAGTGGTGTTGCTTTCATTGCACCCTCAGGTGCTACCATTGGATCGTGTGAACGTCACCCTCTGTGTAGAGTCCAGCAAAAATTTCGCCTTTTCGCGCCTTTAGATCGCAGATTAATCCACCACAAGTGCTGGCATCTTCGGGGTTTTTAGTGGGTCGAATGCAGACCGCCGACACAGCTTGGCCCGCAAAAACATCTTGAACCAAAGTGTCATAAGTAAGATCCGAAAGTCTTTTTTGATCAAAATAG
>CAYLWK010000263.1:0-6337 GCA_964387255.1 uncultured Oligoflexia bacterium | reverse complement strand
CAAAATGTAGTGCAATCAAAAGGGATCATTGAGCAAATGAAAGAGCAGGTATTAAACACAGAGTAAAAAATGGGCAAACTCATTATCCTTTCTGCACCTTCTGGAGCCGGTAAGACCACTCTTTGTGAGATGTTAGTTCAAGCTTTGCCCAATGACACCCAAGTTTCTATTTCTTCGACCACTCGCCCACCTCGCGAGGGTGAAAAAGATGGTGTGAACTATGAGTTCATTTCACGAATGGAGTTTGAAAGTCGAATCCGAAAGGGTGATTTTGCAGAATGGGCTGAAGTTCATGGTAACCTTTATGGAACTTCAAAAAGTACGATTCAAAAAGCCTTTGGTATGAACCGCGCAGTTATTTTAGATATTGACGTTCAAGGAGCTGAAAATTTACGTCAATCATTTCCTGGGCAATGCTTAAGTATTTTTATTGCGCCTCCTAGCATTGAAGAGCTTGAAAAAAGACTCATTCAAAGAGGAAAGGATGATCCTAATACGATTAAGAAACGTCTAGAAAATGCTCAAAAAGAAATGAATCGCTCGGGGGAATTTGACTTAGTTGTTGTGAATAATGATTTAGAGTCAGCATTTAAAACAATTTTAAATGAAGTCAAAAAGGCTTTAAAGGTTTGACAGATGCCTAAAAAGACTGTTGGAACACTCAAAGAAATCACTGATGCTGTCAATAAATACTTTCCTGATGCTCCAATTGAAGATTTAAAAAAAGCTTATGAATTTGCTGATCGAGCGCATCGAGGACAACTGAGATCAAGTGGGGAGCCTTACATCACCCATCCCACCCAAGTTGCATTGATCTTGGCCCATTTAAAACTTGATATGGCCAGTATTATCACAGGATTGCTCCACGACACTGTTGAAGACACAGATGTTACATTGGATGACATCGAAAAAGAATTTGGCTCTGACGTTGCTTTGCTTGTCGATGGCGTTACCAAACTTTCGAAAATAAAGTTTAGAACATCTGAAGAAAAACAGGCAGAAAATTTTCGGAAAATGTTTGTTGCTATGGCCAAAGATATTCGAGTGATTTTGGTGAAGCTTGCAGATCGACTCACAAACATGCGAACACTTGAGTTCTTGCCCGCAGCAAAACAAAAAACCATTGCACAAGAAACGCTTGATATCTATGCACCGATTGCAAACCGTCTAGGGATCAGTAGCATTAAAATCGAACTGGAAGATCTCTGCTTAAAATACATTCACCCTGACGTGTATTACAAACTAGCTCAACGCGTATCTAAATCCAAGAAAGACCGTGAAAAATACATTGATGAAGTCTGTGATATTTTAAGCCAAAAACTTAAAGAATACGGAATCGAAGGCACGATTTCTGGAAGAGCCAAGCATTTTCATTCCATTTTCAAAAAAATGGAACGTCGAAGTGTCGATTTTGACCAAGTTCATGACATCATCGCATTTAGAATCACAGTGAGTAATATCACTGAATGCTACAAAGCTCTGGGGGTGATTCATGCCATGTACAAGCCCGTTCCAGGGCGGATTAAAGATTATATCGCAATGCCGAAGGCCAATTCCTATCAGTCACTGCACACAACAGTGATAGGCCCCTATGGTGAGCGAGTTGAAATTCAGATTCGAACGGAAGAAATGCATCAAGTAGCTGAACAGGGAATTGCTGCTCATTGGAGCTATAAAGAAGGGAAGTTCAAAAAGAGCACTAAAAAAAGTGTGGAGTGGGTGAATCGACTTTTGGAATGGCAAAAAGATCTTTCTGATCCCAATGAGTTTTTGGAAACTGTTAAAATTGATTTATTTGTTGAGGATGTTTTTGTCTTCACACCAAAAGGTGAAGTAAAGCAGCTCCCCCATGGAGCGTCTCCTTTGGATTTTGCTTATTCTGTTCATACCGATGTCGGACATCGTTGTATCGGCGCAAAAGTAAATGGTAAAATCGTGCCATTAAAGCATCGTTTAAAGTCTGGAGACACGATTGAAGTTCTGACTTCACCCACTCAAAGCCCATCAAAAGACTGGCTTAAGATTGTTAGAAGCTCAAAAGCGAAAGCCAAGATTCGCGCATTTATCAAGCAAAGAGAACGTGAACAGGCGCGAAAAATCGGTCGCGAGTTATTAGAAAAAGCTTTAAAGCCTTTTAAAATCAACCTGAGTCGACTGGAAAAAACAAAAGAAATCATCACTGTTGCTAAAAAGGTGAATCGTAAGAAAGATGTCGATCTTTACATCTCGATTGGATACGGCCGGATTACGGTTGATGATGTTCTCCCACACATCGTACCACACGAAACTTTAGAGAAACACTCACAGACAGAAGCTGAAACAGAATCAGAAGAAAGCCTTTTAAAAAGATTTATCCGAAATGCAAAACGAAAGACTTTAAAGAAAAACTCAGTGATTGTGAGCAATCAAGAAGATGTTTTAGTTCGTTTTGCAAAATGCTGTAGCCCCCTTCCAGGCGACACGATTGTGGGATGTATCACACGAGGTCGAGGAGTCACTATTCACACTGCTAATTGTCCAAAAGCTTTAGATATGGACCCAGAAAGAAGAGTGGATGTCCGCTGGAACCGAGATCATGGACAGAAGCCCCAGTTCCATCATGCTAAAATCAGAGTATTAACACTGGATGAGCCCGGAATTTTAGCAAACATGTCTCAAATGATGACTCAAAACGGAGTGAATATTTCTACTGTGAATATTCGCACCACAAAAGATAAAAAAGCGATCTGTGAATTTGATGTCGAAGTAAGAAACACGGAGCAACTTCAAAAGGTCATGAGTGGTCTAGAGTCTCAAAAAGGTGTGATTGCCGTTGGTCGAAAGCGATCTTAAACCTTGCCTCTAATTCCTCTCGCCATCTCCAGTCAGCCTTTATATCGAATTTCCTATTCTGAGCTGACGATCCGAGAGAGTCCTTTCCTACAACATTGGAATTAATGACATTTTCTCTTTCTCTCAAAAGAGTCACTAAATTAGTCATGACTTCAGGCTGATAGCCGCACGGATTGAACAATGAAAACGGACTCATGTCATTGACCACATTCAATCCAATGCCATGATAGGTAACCCATCGTCGCACAGCGATGCCTATGCTCGCAATTTTTCTATCCCCGACCCACACTCCGGTGGCACTCTCACGTGCTTGGCCCAATAGACCATAGGTCTTTAAAACGTCAATGGTGACTTGCTCAAGCATTCTTAAATAGGTGTGAAGGTCTTTCGTTCTCAGTTTAAAGATGGGATAGATCACAAGCTGCCCAGGACCATGGTAGGTTAAATCCCCACCTCGCTCACTTGAATGAAATTCAATTTCAGGAGGAAGTGTTGGGATTCTCTCATGTGCCCCGACTTTTGGTTGAGTCTGAGTTCGCTGAAGCCCTCTCCCTTGAGTCACTACAGGATGATGTTCGAAAAAAAGAACGTGGTCGCCAATACGATCAGCGATGCGATCTTCAACAATTTCCAATTGAATGGACTTTGCTTCCAAATAGGTAGCGGGCTCTTCAAATGACCGATAGCATATTTTGGACATTCTTCGGCAAACACCTTATTTGATCTTCATTCTTACAGTGAAGCTTCTTTTCGATTACTAGAGCCACTTTTTGGTTTTCTTTGAAAGATATGCACTGCATGACCCATCGTTGCTTCAGCACACTCCATCAGACTTTCAGGAAGTGTCGGGTGAGCATGAACTGTAAGAGCGATATCTTCAACACGTGCTCCCATTTCCAAAGCTAATGTTGCTTCTGCAATTAAATTTGAAGCTTCTGGACCGACAATATGACACCCAAGGAGCCGTCCTGTCTTTTTGTCACCAATCATTTTAACAAATCCATCCGACTCCGCGACTGACAACGCTCTACCGTTGGCAACAAAAGGAAACATACCTACATCAATATCGTACCCTTTTTCTTTTGCTTCTTTTTCAGACAGTCCCACAGTGGCAATTTCTGGATCCGTGAAAATCACAGCCGGAATTCCAGCAACATCATAGATGGTTCGTTTCCCCGCAATGACATCTGCTACGACCAGTCCTTCTTTCGAACCCTTGTGAGCCAAAAGAGGTTGTCCAGCAACATCTCCGATCGCAAAGATCGTTGGGATATTCGTAGCTCGCTGCTGATTCACGGAAACAAACCCATGGTCATCGACCTTCACTCCTGCTTTATCAAGTCCAATTTTATCTGTATTTGGCTTTCGGCCGACTGTTACTAATACTTTTTCAAATGTCTTTGTATGATCGCCATAAGTCACTTCAACTCCATTTTTTTTCTTCTTGCAGCCAGTGACCTTTGTTCCGGTGAGTACGTCAACCTTTCGCTTTTTTAAACCCTTTTCAACAACTTTTACTAGGGCAGGATCAACAATGCCTAAAAGCGATGGCGCTGCTTCTACGACCGTGACATCTGTTCCCACCTTGGCGTAAAAAGTTCCTAGCTCTAAACCAATATAACCTCCCCCAATACAGAGAAGACTTTTTGGAATGGACTCCTGATCCAAAGCTCCTGTGCTGTCTAAGATTTGTTTTTGATCAATCTCAAATCCAGGAATAGATGTCGGACGTGATCCAGTGGCAACGACACACTGATTAAACTGAAAGGTTTTTTGTTCATCTTTATCATTGAGTTTCACTTCGAGTTCTGTCGGACTCTTAAAGGCTGCATACCCATGGATCACTTCACATCCATTTGCTTTTAATAAGGAGCCAACACCACCTGTGAGCGTCTTTACAACTGACCCCTTCCAGTCCATTAGCTTTTTCATGTTAATTTTTGCGCCACTGATTTCAATTCCTATTTCTTTTGCATGAGTCATTTTCTCATAAAGACTTCCGGCATAAATCAGTGCTTTGGAAGGAATACAACCTCGATTCAAACAAACCCCGCCCAGGTCTTCACTGTCAATTACCGTCACTTTCTTTCCAAGTTGTGCTAAACGGATTGCACAAACATAGCCTGCAGGTCCTGCTCCAATCACAACCACATCTTTTTTCTCAGTTGATCCAGCCATTCTCGTCTCCTTATTTTCTAGTCTCTTAGTCTCTTAGCTTCTCAATGAACTTTCTCTTTAATCTATCTCACCGAGCATTAGTGATAGCCCGTGCTTGATCATGGGCTTTCTTTTCTTATCTCTCTACGCCATAATGAGAAGCGATGGATTCTCAATGTATTGAATGAAAAGCTTCATGAACTCAGCTCCAATCGCTCCATCAACAATACGGTGATCCAATGAAATTGAAAACAACGTCCAATCTCGAATCACGATCTCATCTTTTCCATCAATTGTTTTCACAACAGGTTTTTTCTCAATCTTGTTAAACCCTAAAATCGCCACTTCTGGAAAATTAATCACTGGGGTAGCGAACAGCCCACCAATTGATCCTGCATTGGTCAAAGTGATAGTGCCTTCTTTAAAGTCGTCAATTGTAAGCTTCTTTTCACGAGCACGGCTCACTAAATCTTGAATCTCTGAAGCCAGCTGAAGTACTGATTTTTGTTCCACATTGCGAATCACGGGGGCAGTAAGACCTTCGTCCGTTTGAATCGAAAGTCCGATATTATAAAAATAGCGATAAACCAGCTCGTTACGCTCCTCATCTAAGGTGCTATTTAAAATTGGGTATTTTCGAAGCGCTGCGACCATCGCTTTCATCACAAATGGCAAGAAGGTGACCTTCACGCCCTGTTGAGCACCGATTTCTTTTGCTTGTTTCCGCAATCGCACCAATTCAGTCGCGTCTGCTTCTTCGACATACGTGAAATGGGCCGCTTTGTCTTTTGATTCACGCATTTTTTGCGCAATCTTTTTACGAAGTCCTTTAAATGGCACTCGTTCTTCTCCACCTGACGGATAAAATCCGCTCGAGGGATCGATCATAACAGCGCTTGAGCTTCCGACTGCTGAGTGCATCCCACCTCCGGTCAAAAACCTCTCGACATCTTCTCTTAAAATCCTTCCATGCGGTCCAGATCCAGATACTCTGCCTAAATCCACTCCTGCTTCTCTAGCAAACTTACGCGTTGAAGGAGCTGCCTGAACGGAGTGTCCATCACCCACAGAAATCGTGGGAGCTGAAGTTTTTCCAAATGTGGAAGTTCCTCCTAAACCTGAACTGCCGCTAGCGCTCATCGAAGCAGCAGGTGAGGATGTCGCAGCCGGTTTAGAAGATCCATTGCCACTCGATGACTGACTTTCTGATGCGTTTTGATCATTTGAGCTGGTTGAAGCTTGTGGCGAGGTATCTTTTTTTGATGTTTCAGTAGCGTCAGAAGAAGACGACGCAGCAGCCCCAGCCTCAGATCAGACATACCCAACTCTTGTTCCTGCTCCTGCCGCT
>CAYLWK010000262.1:0-5197 GCA_964387255.1 uncultured Oligoflexia bacterium | reverse complement strand
TGGGGGAGTGAGAATCGGCTACGCCATGGGAAATTCAGAGATTCTTGAACCCGCTCAAAGAATCCGACCTCCTTTTTCAAATCATTCACTCAGTCTAGTGGGTGCGCAAGCCGCTTTGGGAGACCAAGAATTTTTAGATCGGTCTTTCAGTATAAATGAGGCAGGTAAAAAGCAATGGCAGGACTTTTTTAAAACCCATAAGTTTGACGTACTTCCAACCCAGGGAAACTTTTACTTAGTAAATGTAAAGCGATCGATGGGGCTTTCAGGTAACGAGGTATTTCAAAAATCACTTCCAAAAGGAGTGATCTTTCGAGCAGTCGATAACTATGGGTTAGAAGATTTTCTTAGAATTAGTATCGGCACAAAAGAAGAAAACCAAAAAGCGATGGATGTTCTTAGCACACTGATCCAGTCGAAATAAAAGAAGGTGAGAACCAAGTGAGTACTCGATCTCCGGCAACTCCAAAGCAAGGTCCTGTGATCGCTATTGATGGACCAGCAGGCACAGGTAAGAGCTCTGTAACGAAGCGACTTTGTCAAAATTTAAATTTCATCCACGTTGATACAGGGGCGCTTTATCGATGTGTGGCGCATGAATCGATACGATCCCAATTGATCAAAGTCAGTCTATTAAAAGATCCGAAAACGCGGGTTTTTGATGAGTCGACTTCTGAAAAAATCACTCAACTAGCTCGTTCGATTCATATTGAATTTAAACATGACGTCGATCGAGACCCTTCGAATCGTGTTTTCCTGAATGGAGAGGATGTGACAGAGGCCATTCGCACTCCAGAAGTTTCACTAGCAGCGTCGGCAGTGTCTGCTATCCCAGGGGTGCGAGCATCGCTTTTAGGCCAGCAAAGGCGTTTAGGGTGTGTGGGGAATTCCATCTTAGAAGGAAGAGATATTGGAACCGTCGTCTTTCCTGATGCCGATTTAAAGTTTTTCATGACAGCTTCGGTTGAAGAAAGAGCAAAACGACGACTATCAGAGTTAGAATCTACTGGAGCCAATGTGCCGTCCTTTGAAGAAATTAAAAATCAAATAGCAGATCGAGATCACTCTGACTCAACTCGTGCAATTGCTCCATTGAAGCCGGCTCCTGAGTCGATCGAAATCGACACAACATCGTTGTCACTTGATGAAGTGGTGGCCAAAATGGAAGCTGAAATTAGAAATCGACTCTCATGACTGACACAAAACAATCCTCCTCTCAGCGTCTATTGGTTATACGACCTGATCGTCTCGGAGATGTGATCCTATCGACACCATCGGTCTTGAAACTTCAAAGAGAACTTCCAAAGGCTCAAGTGTGCTTTTGGATACAACCCAGGTGGCGAGTGCTTTTTAGAAACCAACCTTACCAACTTTGGGAGATGTCAACGGAAGCTTCTTTTGGGTCTCTGGTAAAGGCGCTTCGTCGCGAAGCGTTTGATGGGGTGATTCATCTGCAGCATCACCCTAAAATTGCATGGGCCACACGATTTGCAGGAATCAAAAACCGAGTGGGACCTTTGAGTCGTTGGGATTCTAGAATTGTTTTTAATCATGGCCTGAGGCAGCGTCGATCTCTCGTGAGAAAACACGAAGCTGATTATAATATAGACTTAGTAGATCACTTTTTGGAATCAAAGGGTGCCTCCCCTCAAAGTAAGATTGCCCCTCGTGTTGATTTTTCTAAAGACCTTCATCAGTCATCACTTCACCTTATTCAATCGTGCGGTTGCACTTCGAAAAACTTTGTTCTGATTCATCCAGGCATGGGTGGGTCTGCCTTGAATTGGCCATCAAAGAGGTATTTAGAGCTCATCGAGCGGTTACATCGTGATCGTATTTCTTTTCTTCTTAGTTTTGGTCCCGGTGATGTGGATCAGCGTATAAAATCTGAACTTCAAGCAGCTTTGCCATTTTCTCTGCCGATGATTGAGGTTCACCGTTCGAGCGGCGTGGAAGGCTTAGCAGGGATCCTGAGTCATGCTCGGATTGTTGTTGCGCCTAGTACGGGCCCGCTGCACTTAGCAAGTGCTTTAGGTGTGCCCGTGATTGGATTTTTCCCTAAAATCAGAGTTCAAAGTGCGAAGCGTTGGGGACCGTATTTACCTCAAGCGTTTTCCAGGGTCGTCTCAAGTAATGCGAGTGTGGATGAAGTTTATGCGATTTTGACCAGCGAATTGAGGCGTGAGACAGTGGCATCATCAACCGGAGTGGAGACAGCTTTATGAATGGATGGATGAGTTTAGATCAGGAGCCTCAGAAACGAAGTGATCTTTTTGAAATTGTGCCACCAGCTCAATGGCAAAAGCCAAAGCTTTCTGATTTTTTAAGTCGGTTTCAAAAACAGTCAATTTTGATCCTGGGAGATCTCGGAGTAGATCGATACACCCAGGGGGATGTGGAGCGAATTTCCCCAGAAGCGCCCGTTCCAATCGTGAAAGTTCAAAGCGAACGATTGAAACTGGGGCTAGCAGCCAATGTCGCTGATAACATCAGTGACCTTGGAGGACAGTGCCAAGTGGTTGGGATTGTCGGTGAAGATCGAAGTCACGAAGATTTTAGAACCTTGATGGAGAAAAAGAAATTAAGCACCGCAGGTTTGATTCAGGATCCTTCACGAAGAACGGTTGTGAAAGAGCGAATCGTTTCAGTGAATCAACAACTCCTTCGTATTGATTATGAAACAGATCAACCTTTGTCTGAGGCCATTGAGCGATCGATCATCGACAAAGTTGAAACGCTTTTGCCTACTGTGGGGGCTCTGATTATCGAAGACTATGCAAAGGGGCTAGTGACTGAAAGAATTGCTCAAAGTGCAATTGAGATTGCTAGAGCAAATAAAAAATTAATTTTAGTAGATCCGAATGCGCAGTCCGAAATGAGTTTGTATCATCATGCTGGAGTTCTTACGCCCAACTTAAAAGAAGCAGAGATGCTCGGTCGTAAGAAAATCACTGATAGTTTTAAGCTGTATGAAGTGGGACAAGATTTATTAGAGAATGCAGATGCTCAAACTGTGATCATCACTCTCGGAAAAGATGGAATGGCATTGTTCGAGCGAGAACGAGAAAAAGCAATTTGGATGCCGACGGTTGCAAAAGATGTTTTTGATGTTTCTGGAGCAGGGGACACAGTGATCGCAACATTGACGTTAGCGCTTCTCAGTGGAGCTAGTCCGTGTGAGGCTGCGATTCTTGCTAATTGTGCTGGAGGTTTGGTTGTAGCAAAGCCTGGTACTGCAACGACTTCGATTACAGAAATTCAAGAATCACTCAATAGGTTCTAACCAAGCTTGGGTGTATTGAGGCCCTTTGCCTTGAACAATGTCTTGGAACAGAGCTTGAAGTTTTTGTGTGAGTAAGCCTGCTTTTCCTTTCCCAATCGCACGTTGATCGATTTCTCTCACCGGTGTGATTTCAGCGGCTGTGCCTGTCAAAAATACTTCATCTGCACCATAGAGTTCATCTCGAGAGAAACGCTGTTCAGTGATTTCGATATCAAGATTTTTCAAGACTTGGATTATCGAATTTCGTGTGATTCCTTCAAGGACAGACGTCAAGGGTGGGGTTTTAACTTTTTGATCTTTGACAATAAAGATATTTTCGCCCGTGCCCTCAGCAATAAACCCTTCCGGGTCTAAAAATAATGCTTCATCAAATCCAAGGCTCACTGCTTCTCGTTTGGCGAGGACTCCAGTAACATACTGACCGGTAATTTTGCCTTTAGTCATGATCGAATTGACCTGGGGTCTTGCGTAGCTTGAAATTTTGAGTCGAATTCCATTCTTTGCACCCTCTTCGCCAAGATATTTGCCCCATTCCCAGGTCATGATGGCCACAATGATGGGAGGTGTTTCACCGATGTTGATCCCCAGAGGCCCCTCTCCAATAAAAAATAGTGGCCTTAGATAGCAGGCTTTAAAGTGATTTTCTTTGACCACTTTCTTACAAGCTTCAGAAAGCTCGTCGACGGAGTAGGGCAATTGAAGTCCCATGATTTTAGCGGTCATTAGAAAACGTTCAAGATGCTTTTTTAGGTGAAATACAAAACAGTTTTTATTTTCCGAGTCAGCATACACCCGAATGCCTTCAAAGCCTCCGGTTCCATAGTGGAGTCCATGAGAGAATAAGCTGACTTGGCATTCTTTTTCAGGTTTCAAATTGCCGTTGATCCAGATTGTTTCACCACGTGCCATGGGTTGCCTTCTTTCTATCTATCTACTTACCTACTATCTACCCGATTCATCTTTCCTTAGAGTCAGTCAAGTCACTTGTAAACTGAGCATTTTTCATCTTACCCGTCAATGGGCTCCAGGCTGAAGCTTTCTTGAAGTCATGAGTCGAATGATCTCAGACGCCGTTTCCTCCAAGGCCTTCCCTGTCACATTAATTACCGACCACTTTCGATTCTTAGAAAAAAGTTCGTTTGCATACTCGACTTCATTTTGAACTCGTTCAGGCTCAGCGTACTCTCCCCCTTGATTCTGACCGAGACGCTGCAAGCGAGCTTCTCGAATAGTGGAGAGTACATCGCTATCAATGGTCAGACAGACGACTCGACGTTGATCCACTTCATAAACTTCTTTAGGAATAGCAAAGCCTTGAATGATGGGAATATTGCAAACTTTCCAGCCTTGATGAGAAAGATACATGGAGAGAGGAGTTTTTGAGGTTCGTGAAATTCCTAAAATAATTAAATCCGCTTGATCAAGTCCTCTGAGATCTCTACCGTCATCATGAGCAATCGTGTATTCCATTGCTTCAATTCGCTTAAAATAAGTCTCATTCACGTCATGTAAAATACCAGCCTCAAGCTTGGGTTCGGAACTAAAATAGGTCTCAAGTGCGCCCAAAAGAGGCCCCATGAGATCGATGGCAGGAATAGAAAAGCGCTTCGAGAGTCGAATCATGTGATGTCGCAAGGTGGGGCTCACAATCGTGAACGCCACAAGATCTCGAGTGGTTGAAGCTCCTTCTAAAATCGCTTCAATTTGTCTTTCATCTCGCACATTCTGAAATCGCTTATAATCCACTTTCACACTTGGGAATTGAACCATTGCTGCGTTGATCATGGACGCTGCAGTCTCTCCCGTCCCATCTGAAACAACATTAATCCTAGGATTCTTTGTTTTAGTCATAAAGTCTCTCAAGCTGCTCCATCAAGGTTTTTCGTTCTTCGTCAAGTCGAATCCACCGTGAGG
>CAYLWK010000261.1:0-2861 GCA_964387255.1 uncultured Oligoflexia bacterium | reverse complement strand
ATTTCTTGAGTGCACATACGAAGCAATGGTATCAGGACAAGATTTTGGCTCTTGGAAGAGCAGGGTTGATGAATGAGGTCGAGTTTTATCGCCTCATTGACTATGTCTATCCTGGCAGAAATTCAGAACATTACGGACGTCCGAGGCCTTATGCAGACCTTTTCGAAGAGGTGGTTGAGCCTCCAAACGATCACGATGCTTTTGAGAAAGCGAGATCAGCCCGGCAAAGTCAAACCCAAACGACGGCGCGAGAGAATCTTTTTAGAATGATGTTGCGTTTCTTAAATCATGCCAGTCAGCTTTATGGCAATGGTGAGATTCCTGAAGAAACTAAAAGAGCGTTGATGGCGCATTTTGGAATCACGGATGGTGATCAGTGTCGAAATAGTCTTCTAGATCCGTAATGAGAAGAATGCTTCCTAGGATAAAACAACATGTTCAAAGGATCTCTCAAACTCGAGCCAGGCATGAATCAAAGGATTAGGGAGTTTTTTTTCTTTTAAGTGTTGGTTTAAAAGTTCAATGCGTCGAAAGAATTGCCCTTTTCGAATTGGTGGGAGTGCCACATGAGCCTGTTGAATCGATTTCCCCTGATAGGCGGTTTCTAATCCCATGGCTTTTAGTAAAAACGAAGTTTGATTTTGTGAAATTTTAACTAGATCTCGATTTGAGAAAAAAAATCCAATCATCAGATCCTTTGCCATGAGATGGTAAAACTCACACACCCACCCAGCGAGTGTTTTTCGAGCAATTTGAATTTGATGATTGGAAAGACTGTTTAGCTTTTGTCTGACTTTGCTGATGGGCAACGAAACTTGCTCTTCAGCAAAGTCAGTTTTTTTAGTTTGTCTGAAATCGTTTTTGTCTTGGCCCTTCGCCTCTTTGATGATCGTTTTGTAGGCACCTTCATCAGCCAACCATAAAACCACAGCTAGCAATGGTGCTTTAATCTTTGTATCAGAGCCTTGAGACGACGATGGAGGTGCTTTAGGAAAAGTCACGATCCATAACGGTTTTTCGCCCCTCAGACCGAGCATTCTCTACGGCTTGATCACAAAGAGCGCGAATTCGATCAGATAGCGCCTCAGCGACATTGCCAGACGTGTTCATTCCTGATTTTTCTTTAATGTATTTTTTAAGCTTGGACACTACCACTAATACTTCATCTGACATCGGTCTTCCCTCCAAAAAATTAAGTATCGCTACTTAAGGTTGATTAAAAAAATAATGACTAATTAACTTGTAATAACTCAACTTCAAAAATCAAGGTAGAGTTCGGTGGAATGGTTTCTCCAGCACCGCGTTCCCCGTAGGCAAGTTCAGGCGAGATGGTCAGTTTTCGTTTGCCACCCACTTTCATGCCTTCGATGCCCATGTCCCATCCTTTAATTACTTGTCCAACTCCCAATTGAAATTTAAAAGGGCGTTTTCGGTCTAAAGAGGAATCAAACTTCGTTCCATCTTCTAGTGTCCCTGTGTAGTGAACTTCAACCACAGCGCCTTTTTCTGCTTCTTTTCCCGAACCAACTTCAATGTCTTCAATCACAAGCCCGTTTACCGCATCATCTTTCTTGGTGCATCCCATTCCAACCATCAACACAAGTGTTAGAGCAACTGCAGCACTCAAGCTCAATCGAGACAAACTATTCATTGGCAACTCCTTTAGTTTCCATTACCCTCTCATAGGAGTAAAAAGTTGGCGAGCGGTTTTTCATCCTCGAACGCACATAGTTGATTGTAAATATGGGTTATCTTGAAGCATTTATTTATGGTGCGGTGCAGGGACTTACGGAATACCTTCCGATTTCGAGTTCGGCACATTTAATTCTATTGCCCCATTTCTTAGGCACGCCTGATCCTGGGCTGACGTTCGATGTGTTTTTACATTTTGGTACTTTGTTTTCAACGCTTGTGTATTTTCGCAAAGACTGGTGGAATTTATTTCATCCGGGTCGTGTTCAAAAACGTGAAATTTCACTTCAACATCTAGTGATTGGAACCATTCCCGCATTGATTGCTGGATTTTTACTCAATGATCTTGCTGAAACAGTGTTTCGGGATGTTGCAGTTCTTGTTTGGACGCTGAGCCTTGGGGGCGTGGCATTGTATCTTTTTGACTATTTTGGCAAGAAATCAAAAACTCTGAAAAAATTCACCCTAAGAGACGCGCTTTGGGTTGGAATTTTGCAATGCTTTGCTTTGATTCCAGGGGTGTCTCGATCCGGTTCTACGATGATCGGTGGTTTGATTCGCGGATTGAATCGTGAATCCGCAGCTCGGTTTTCATTTTTACTCAGTGCACCAGTCACAGGGGCTGCGGTCGTTTATAAAATGAAAGACCTTGATCTGCTTTTGCAAAGTGACGTCAGTAGTCTCTCGCTAGTGATCGCCATGGTTTCATCGTTTTTGTTTGGATGCATTGCAATTGGGGGGATGCTCCGTATGTTGCGGAAGCTATCTTACCTATCGTTTGGGCTTTATCGAATTGCCCTTGCTATGATTGTTTATAGCTTCTACCTTTCTTAGCGGTCAATTACTTCCATAGCCATCGTAGCAAGCCGTTATGATTTTTTATCAATCGATTCATGGATAAAAAGATAAAAACAAAGTTGATCAATAGTTCAACCTGGGCAACAATCATAAAACGTTAATGAAAAGGTAAGAGAAGAAAAGAAAAGTAAAAAGGGGCTTTGATGAACCAACAGCTACGAATTCAAATATTTCACCGTGTGACTAGTGGGTTGTTTTTTCTATATGGGGTGCTCTTGCTAGGCACTTCAAATAGCTATGCAGACTTTGTCTTGCCTTCATCACCCCCTGTTCCTAAAGATAATCCGCAAACACCTGCAAAGGTTCATCTC
>CAYLWK010000260.1:0-3428 GCA_964387255.1 uncultured Oligoflexia bacterium | reverse complement strand
TTTCAATTCTCTGGCTAGCCTTTGGAGCGTTGTTTGGGTTAGTGATTGCTGTGACGCGTGTTTTTTTATGGGCAACTCGAAGTGAAAAAAAAGAAACTCAAAACGGTGGGGGAAACGATGAGAAATAAACTAAATCAGACTCAAAAATCTTTAGACCAAAAAATAGCTCAAAAAAGAAAGTTACCGCATTTTGGTCTGATCATTGGTTTGGGGTTGAGTTTTGCGACGGGAGTTCAAGCAGAGAGAAAAACGACAAAACCATCGTTCAATCATCAGCATCCAATTTTCAATCAAATTTTAAAAAAACATGTCAGAAGTAAAAAATTCTCAAGTGAGTTTGATTACAAGGGTTTAAAACAAAACAGAGCCAAGTTTGATCAGTATGTCCAAAGTCTGAGCAATGTGACTGAAGCTCAGTATCAAACCATGGGAAAAAATGAAAAGTTAGCATTTTTAATCAATGCTTATAATGCATTCACCTTGAAGCTCATTATTGACAATTACCCAGTGAAATCAATTCGTGATTTGGGTGGTTTTTTGTCTTCAGTTTTTAAGAAAGATTTTTTTCAGTTTCGCGGAGCCGAGCGATCTCTCGGAGAAGTTGAACATGAAATGATTCGAAAGGAGTTTGATGAGCCTCGCATTCATTTTGCGATTAATTGTGCTTCAGTGGGGTGTCCGGCCCTTCGGAATGAAGCCTTCACTCCAAAAACGCTCATGGCCCAACTTGAAGAGCAAAAGATTACTTTTTTAAAGGATACTTCTCGAAATCGCTATGATGCAAAAACTAAAAAACTTTATATTTCTAAAATTTTTGATTGGTTTGACGACGACTTTGAAAAAGCAGCAGGCTCAGTTAAAGCTTATGTTCTTGAGGTCCTGGCTCCAAATCAAAATCTAGCACAAGTAGAAATTGAAGATTATACAGAGTACGACTGGAGACTCAATGATCTCGGATCGGTCAAAACTCCTTAGACGCCAAAGCTGATTTTCGAATTCAACTGTGCTACTGACCTTTCATGACAAAAACTCGGGTCAAGGCGTACGGAAATCAATGGATCGAATTTAAAAGCGGCCCCATTTTGGTGGTTTCTTTGGCGATAGGGGTGGTTTGGCTTTTTGGTTTTCTTCTTGTCTCAGATATGCCGGCGTTGGCAGTTTATCGCGGAACTGTGATTGCCGGAGTTTGCTATCTGAATTTTTTATTTCTTACTAAAACAATCAGTCAAGGGGTGGAATTGGCGGTGTTGAGACGATCTGCCTCTTTTTTTTTAATCCTTCAGGCGGTCTTTTTTGGCTTTCTTAAATTCTCGAGTCTGATATTACTGGGTTTGCTTTTATATCGCTGGCGAAACGAGCTTGATGCTCTGACGATGGTCATGGGGCTTGGAGTGTGTGCAGTTCTGCCACTTGCCGCCATTTCAATCTGGGCCTGGAGGCAGGCTCAAACGGATAATAAAAGAAAACAAACGAACTAAATGGATCCAAACGGACACGAAAAGCAATGGAGTTTAGAAAAGTGAAGAAAAAGCCGCAGTTCCGATGGACGCGTTGGGCCCTAGTGAGTAGCGCTGTTTTCGGTGGGTTTCCGATGTTTGCACAAGCAGCAGGAGATCATGGGTTTAATTGGGTGCATTTGATTCCAGGTCTTTCAGGGCTTCCGAATCATGTTGTGATGAGTACGTTTGTAGCAATTCTTTTGATGGCAACCACAGCCATTGCCAAATCACAACTCGCAAGTGCGAGTGGTCAAGCCGAAGGTGGAATTATTCCTGATCGTAAGTTGACCTATAAAAATTTTTTTGAATTGATTGCCGAGGCCTTATTTAATGTGACTGAGGCTATTTTGGGTGAAAAAGAAGCGCCACGGTATTTTCATGTGATTGGGGCTCTGTTTCTCTATATTTTTATTTCTAATTTGGTGGGTTTGATACCAGGAATGCTGCCGCCCACGGATAATCTCAATACGACTTTGGCATTGGGGTCATTTGTTTTTCTTTATTACAATTACCTAGGCTTTAAAGAGCATGGCTTCGGGTATTTGAAGCATTTCATGGGCCCGGTTCTTTTACTTGCTCCACTGATCTTTGCAATTGAACTGGTTTCTCACCTAGTGCGTCCGCTATCCTTGGCGCTCCGGTTGCGGGGGAATATTGTGGGAGACCACATGGTGTTATCGATTTTTCATGACATTGTTCCTCAATTGGTTCCTGTGGTTTTTTATGGTATTGGCTTATTTGTTAGTTTTATTCAAGCGTTTGTATTTTGTTTGTTGACGATGGTTTATATTTCATTATCAACATCGCACGACCACTAATAATCAGATGAAAGAAAGACGAAAGGAAAACATAGTGATGAGTAAACTCAAAACCTTTTTATTTGCGAGCCCGTGGGTTTTATTTCTGAGTCAAGCAGCGATGGCAGCTGAAGAATCAGGTATGGCTTCATCGGCAGGAGATGAAAGCGGGAGTGCTATGACTGCGATTGCAGCAGCCATTGCCATTAGTGTGGCAGCATTTGGTGGCGCTTTAGGACAAGGAAAAGCAGCGGTTGCAGGTCTTGAAGGGATCGCACGAAACCCAGCTGTTTTTGGAAAATTGATTGCAGCGATGATTGTGGGCTTGGCATTGATTGAGTCACTTGTGATCTACGCTCTTTTGATTGCCTTCCAGATCTTGGGATAGGGCATCTAAAAAACTAAAAACAAGATTTTAAGCCAGTTGTTGCCGAGAGAAAAGTTTTTTCAAGCTTTCTTCCGGCCAGCTGGCTTTTTTATTGAGAAATTGATTTCTAGGTTTAAAGGTTCAAAAGAGGCTTGAGGTGTTTTCCTGTTAAGCTTTTTTCAACCTGAGCAACTTGTTCGGGGGTGCCTTGAGCAACAATTTCCCCTCCCTTGCGACCCCCTTCTGGTCCAAGGTCAATTAAATGATCTGCTACTTTAATGATATCCAAATTGTGTTCAATCACGAGTACCGTGTTTCCTTGATCAACAAGAGTTTGCAAAATAGCAATGAGTTTCTGAATATCCTCGAAGTGAAGCCCCGTCGAAGGCTCATCTAAAATATACACCGTTTTACCTGTGGATCTTCGAGAGAGCTCCTTTGCGAGCTTGATTCGCTGGGCTTCTCCTCCCGAGAGCGTCGTGGCAGCTTGTCCCAATTGTAGGTATCCCAGCCCAACATCATTGAGAACTTTGAGTTTTGCCTTAATGGAGGGGACCGCATCAAAAAATTCAACTGCTTCAGCTGCGGTCAGTGAAAGCACTTCTGCAATGGATTTTCCTTTATAACGAATCTCCAAAGTTTCTCGGTTGTATCGTTGGCCCTTGCAGGTGGTACACTTTACCCTGACATTGGGTTCTGCAGCTGCTGAGCCAAATTGTCATAGTGCAAAGATTATATGTACAGGGCGGTCAAAAATACATGTTA
>CAYLWK010000259.1:0-9436 GCA_964387255.1 uncultured Oligoflexia bacterium | reverse complement strand
AAAGACCCTGAATAACCTAGGTAACCAAGATCAACAATCGTCAAGCCGAAGAGGAAGAAGGTCAAGAGATCCACAAGATAATCCAAACCAGGCATCCCTATTCAAAGGAGACATTGGAGTTGCCGCTGATGCTGGAACTAATTCGTTGGTGATCACTGCTTCACCTGGAGACTTTGTCACTGTTCAACGTGTGATTGCTAAGCTTGATATTCCAAGAGATGAGGTCTATATCGAAGCGTATATTTTAGAAATGACCATTGGAGACGATTTTAACTTTTCAACAAATATCGCTTCTCCTACCAATGGAATTTTTGTTGCGCCTCAAGGATCAGACCTTCTATCATTTATTACCAACCCTGTTGCTTCCTCTGGCCTAGTCTTAGGGCTACAAGCTGGAGCTCAGAAGAACTTCAACATCAATGGGACAAACTACGAAGTGGGAAGCTTAGTTGGTTTAATTAAGGCAATTCAAACAGAGAGCCAAACGAACATTCTAGCAAATCCGCAGATGCTTACATTGGATAACCAAGAAGCTATGTTTGAGATGAGTGAAAGAATTCCTATTCCAACTACCACCTCCAATCAAAACCAAGTGGTGGCTTCAGTAACTCGAGAAGACATTGGCTTGAACCTTAAGATCAAGCCTCAAATTAATAAACTTTCAAATTTTGTAAAAATGGAAATTAAGGCCAAGATGGAAGATATCGCTAATCGAGAACTCCCAGAGGAAGTTGCGACACAGGCTTTTGCTACATTAAATCGTCAGCTAGAAACCACTGTCGTCGTTGCCGACGGAGACACAGTCGTCTTAGGTGGAATGATTAGAGATCGAGTAAGTGATTCTCATAAGAAAGTACCTCTTCTTGGAGATATTCCAGTTTTGGGATGGCTATTTAAGTCAAAGCAACAGCAAGTTGCCAAGACGAATCTTCTGATGTTTATTTCTCCGAAAGTCATTCGAAAGTACGAGAAATCTCGCGCTATTTTAGATAAAAAACTTAAGCAGCGTGATGACTTTATTCGTAAAGAAGCAAGTGGTGAAGATCCTTTAAAAGTCTATCGAAACCAAATTATCAAAGACCTTCCTGAGGTTGAAGATATTCTAAGAGAAGCCAAGCAGAAAAGAAGAGAGCAACTTTCAGGATTAGAAGATGATGAATTAGGCGGAGGCAACTATTCACCAGGTGAATTTGATGAACCTTTACCCGAAGGAATGCTAGAGGAATAAATTGATGGCAGAAACCAAAGAAAGTCCTTCAACATTCATTGATTCCCAAAGAATTGGAGAAATCCTACTCGCCTATACTTCTTTGACTCAAGAACAGCTTGATCAAGCGCTTGAGCATCAGAAAACGGAAGGTGGGTTACTTGGGGAAATTCTTATTGAGAAGAAAATGATTCTTCCAATAGAGCTCATGCAAGCCCTTTGCACTCAGCTTGGTTTGGAATTCCGAGATGATTTAAAACCTGATGAAATCCAACCTGAAATGGTTGATGACATTCCAATCAATTATGCAAAGTCAAAAGAACTGATTCCAATTGAGATCAAACAAGGAAGTGGATCTCAGGAAACACTGGTGGTTGCAGTGGCTGATCCTTTTAATGAAAAGGCAATTGAAGACCTAAAAGTCCTGACGGGAAAACAAGTTGAAATCATTGTGAGTTCTCACAACCGAATTCAAGATGCGATCAATCGTGTTTATGAGAAAAACACTTCAAACTTGGTGGATAATATCGAAGGTGAATTTGATGACACGTTGGATCTGGATGGACCTATCGATATTCTTGAAGCTACAGAAGATGACGCTCCTGTCATTCGGTTTGTCAATTCGCTGCTTTTTCGAGCTGTAAAAGAAAAAGCTTCTGATATTCATATCGAACCATTTGAAAAAGAATTTGTAGTTCGATTTCGAATCGATGGCGTCCTTTATGACATCATCCGACAGCCGAAACGTGCTCATGCAGCAATCTCGTCAAGAATTAAAGTCATGGGAAACCTAGACATTGCTGAAAAACGTCTTCCGCAGGATGGTCGAATCAAGATTAAGATTGCCGGAAAAGATGTAGACATTCGACTCTCTACTGTTCCTACAATTTATGGAGAACGTGTCGTTCTTCGGATTTTGGAGCAAACCGGTACCATTCTAGGACTTGATGAGTTGGGCTTTCATCAGCAGAGTAAGCAAGCTATTGAGAAATTGATTTTTAAAAAACATGGAATCATCTTGGTCACAGGCCCTACCGGAAGTGGTAAATCCACAACCCTTTCGGCTTGCTTGGTAAAACTTAACAGTCCCGAAAGAAACATCCTGACCGTAGAAGATCCGATTGAGTATCAAATTCATGGTGTGAATCAGGTTCAAGTGAACGCCAGAATTGAGCTCACGTTTGCACGAGCACTTCGAGCCTTTCTTCGACAAAATCCGGATGTCATCATGGTAGGAGAGATTCGAGATAAGGAAACAGCTGAGATTGCCATTAATGCTTCTCTCACAGGACACTTAGTTTTATCCACGCTACACACCAATGACGCAGCAGGAGCCGCCACTCGTTTGATTGACATGGGAGTAGAACCTTTCTTAGTAGCAAGTTCTCTATTGGGTATTGTTGCTCAACGACTTATTCGAAAAGTTTGCACTCAATGTCGGCAGCCACATCAAGCTACTAAAATTGAGATGGAAGAACTAGGTTTAAAATCGCTTCCTAGTGATGCTCAACTCTATCAAGCAATTGGATGTCCTCATTGCTCGAATAGTGGGTACTCTGGGAGAACGGTAATACATGAACTTTTAGTTGTAGATGAAAAAATTAGAGAACTCATTGTTAAAAACTCAGATTCAAGTTTAATTCGAAGATCAGCTTATCAAAGAGGAATGGCTTCACTGAGAGAAGATGGAATTCGAAAGGTACTAGCAGGAGTGACAACGATTGATGAACTTCTTCGTGTGACTCATGCTGAGGAATAAGATGTAATCATGGCACCTATTTACGATTATAGAGCAATCGATCGCAGCGGAAAAAATCAGAAAGGACTGATTGAATCAGATTCCGCTCGTTCTGCTCGACAGAAGTTAAAAAAAAGAGGGCTTGTCGTAACGGACATTGCAGAGCGCTCAGTAGCAAAGCCCTCCCGATCTCGACAGGTTCCTTTTGTTGGTGGTCGTGTCGGTATCAAACAAATCGCACTCATGACGCGCCAACTAGCGTCTCTTGTAAAAGCCAATATCCCTCTAGTCGAGGCACTCAGTGCTTTGGTGGAGCAAACCGAAAATGAGAAACTTAAAATTGTGCTCGATCAGGTAAGACAAGAAGTCAACGAAGGCTCCAGTCTCGCAAAGGCGATGGAGCCTCACTCAAAGATATTTGATCATATTTTTGTTAACATGGTTGAAGCCGGGGAAAGCTCAGGGACATTGAGTTTGGTTTTGTTAAAACTAGCTGACTTAAAAGAAGCTCAAATGCGTCTTCGATCTAAGATCATTAGTGGCATGACCTACCCTGCTCTGATGATGGTCGTTGCAGTTGTATTGATTTTTGCAATTTTCACTTTTGTGATTCCTAAACTCACTAAAATATTTGACTCACTGAATAAACCGGTCCCAGTGACCACAAAAATTCTAATTCATATTTCTGATCTCGTTTTAAACTACTGGTACCTTTTGATTGCCATAGGTTTTTTCGGTTTCATATTTTTTCTCCGATATATCCGATCTCCAAAAGGAAGACCTCGATGGGATGCCTTTCGATTGCATGTTCCCCTCTTTGGAGATATCGCGAGAATGGTAGCTGTGACACGCTTTGCCAGCACCATGTCAACACTCTTAGGCAGTGGAGTGCCTATCCTAACGAGTATGAACATCACTAAAAATCTTATGGGAAACGTCCTGATCGCACGAGCGATTGAAAACGCAAGAGAAAACATCACGGAGGGGCAATCCATTGCAGAACCTCTCAAGAGAAGTGGTGAGTTTCCACCTCTTGTGATCCATATGATTGCGATTGGTGAGAAAACCGGTGAACTCTCTGGTATGCTAACGACTGTAGCTCAAACCTATGAAGACCAAGTGAATGCAAAAATTGAGGGCTTAACGGCTCTCATGGAACCTTTAATGATTATTCTTATGGGTGGATTTGTAACCTTCATCGTTTTATCTATTTTTGTCCCCTTACTGGAAATCAGTAATTTTAACTAATGCATTTGAAATTGAAAAAGGAGAACTCAATGAAATTTCAAAAAAAACTCGAATCAGCACTTAAATCACAAGGTGGATTTACCCTTACTGAGATGCTCATTGTGATTGCCATCATTGCATTGATTGGTTCTCTCGTAACGACGCAGCTTTTCAGTCGTTACAATAAAGCCAAAGTTGATGCTACTAAGGTTCAAATGCGGCAGATAGGCACAATCCTAGATCAATATCGTTTGGATTGTAATGTTTATCCAACAACAGAGCAGGGACTTGATGCGCTTTTAGAGCCACCTCAAACAGGTAGAAAATGTAAAAGTTATGACCCAGATGGTTACATCAAAGGTGGAAAAATACCTAAAGATGGATTTGACAATGACTTTATCTACTTTTCGGACGGCAGAAAGTATGAACTTCGCTCACTAGGGCAAGATGGACAAGAAGGTGGTGAAGGTTTTGATGCGGATATCTCTTCCATGGATATTGAATAATCAAAAACTTCCGATCGGAAATCGAGGTTTTACTCTGATTGAGCTGATGGTGGTGGTCGCCTTGATAGCGCTCATCACCTCGCTCGCTTTGCCCGGTCTTTCAAGTTATTTTCGCGTCTCGATAAACTCTCTTACAAGAGAAATGGCTTCTACTGTTAGAGAAGCCTATAACTCAGCAATGATTACTGGAAAAGTCCATCGTCTTGCAATAGATCTCACAAAGAATACTTATTGGGTTGAGGTTGGACCAAGGACTCATTTGCTCCACACACCAGAATCAAAAGAAAAAGAAGAGAGACTTTTGAGTTGGTTTTCTGAAGACGAGAAGAAAAAAAGTCCATTTAGAATTGAAGAATCCATCACCAAAGAGGCTCTATCTCTACCTTCGGATGTTGAATTTAAGGAGATCACGACTGAAAAATCGGAAGACCCCATCAACGATGGAATGGCCTACATTCATTTCTTTCCAAACGGGATCACAGAACAATCAATTATCCATATTCAAGATGAAGAAGAAAATGAAGTTTCTCTAATTATTTCAGCATTAGTTGGAAAAACAACCGTTGAGAATCGCTATGTCTCGAAGGAGGAAGCTTTTGAAATTCAATAGCACCTCTGGCTTTACTTTACTTGAAGTATTGATTGCTGTTGCTTTGATGGCGGTGGCTTTTTCGGCGATCCTCATGGTTGAGTCAGGCAGTATTAATGCAACGATTAAAGCTAGAAATATGACTGTGGCTGCGATGCTTGCAAAGAATGCCTTGTCACAAACTGAAATGGAAATGGAAGGTCTCCCTTTTAGTGAGTTACGAGAAGATGAAACGTTTGCATTCCCAGAGCCTTATGCTGATTTTAAATGGCGTCGGCAGATTAAGGAAATTGAATTTCCGAGTTTAGCTGGAGCATTTGCTGGAAGTGAAAATCAAGAGGGTTCAACTCGTCAAGCAGAGGTTTTTGCCAAACTCTTTAGTGATTATCTTTCCAATGCACTTCGGGAGGTCACGATCACAATCTTTTGGCAAAAAGGAGATGGAACTCAACAATACACTGTTTCAACTTATTGGGTGGATTTAAATAGTGACTTTAGACTTTCGCAATAAATCAAATATTTCTGGATTCACTCTTTTAGAGGTCATGATTGCCTTTATGGTATTGGTGTTTATTAGTTTTGCAATTTATCAATTAACAACCAACACTTTTAAATTAAGAAGTGATCTAAGTGCCGAAGGCGATTTCTATAATGAAATTCGTCTAAGCATGGGAATACTCCGCCAGGACCTATCTATGGTCTTTAGCCCAAAGCTTTTGATTCCAGAAACTCCTAACCTTAACCAGCAAGGAAGGGGGAACCCTCAAAATAATTCAACGAATACTCGACAGCAACCTCAGCAGCAAAGTCCGGAGATTGAACCTCCTTCGGAATACTGGGGATTCACGTTAGATCAAAATACCGGAATACGAAATACTCGCTTCCTGGGGGAAGAAAAAAGAATCCTATTTGTAGGCTCCACCCACCTTCGAATCTATCGCGATGCTCCTGAGTCAATTTACTCAAAAATTGAGTATGAAGTAGTTTCTGACGAAAGCCCATCTGCTTCTAAAAATAGAAGAACCCATGTTTTAGTAAAGCGAAGTAATCCCAATGTTTTCAATCTAGAGGTCGATGATGACGATTTCCAGAAGACCTATCCCCTTTTAAGAGGGATCACGGAGTGGAGGTTTCGCTACTATCAAAGACGTCGGGATCGGTGGTTCAATGAATGGGATAGCCGAAAAAATGAGTTCCGTGGAGTATTCCCTGATCTTATTGAAGTTTCAATGACGGTCATCGGACCTAAGGAGAAAGAATTTAATGGATTCTATCGATTTCACTTAGATATCCCATTTGAGGGCATCAATGCACAGTTTTAAAAAGTTGAAAAAACAATTTCAAAATAGAAAAGGCATTGCCCTTTTTATGGTGCTCGCATCAATCAGCGTTCTTTCTGTGCTTGTGACAGAATTCACTTATCTTTCTCATCTGAATCAGAAACTTGCCTATGACCAGCTCGATCACGTCAAGGCAGAGTATCTTGCTAAGTCAGCCTATAAATTATCGCTGCTTCGTTTAAAGGCCTATAAAACTATTAAAGATTTAACTCAAAAGAAAAATAGTGTTGTTCAATTGCCACAGCAATTGCTAGATATGATATGGTCTTTTCCCTTAACGTTTCCAATCCCAGAAACTCTTCCGGGCATGACACCACTTCAACAAGAAAGTATTCAAAAGTTCAATGCTGAAACTGGTTTAGAGGGAACCTTTACGGCACAGATGGCACCAGAATCAACAAAGTATAACTTAAACGCTCTACTTCCGCAGTACCTGCCAAATCAGGGAAACTCGAATCAAAATAACAATACCAATCAAAACAATTCAAACCAGAATCAAAATAATCAAAGTAATAACTCAAACACATCCAATAACACCAATCCAAAGAATAAAAGTGCAAATCAGAAGAATCAGTTTGATCCAGTACAAGCAAGACAAAGTCTTCAAACATTTATTTCAGAGTTGATTAGAATTAAATCTGAAGAAGATGAAGCATTTGCAAATGAATATCAAGGAATGAGAATTGATGAATTGGTTAATAATATTTACGGATGGGTTGATGTAAACTTCCTTGAAGCGCTAGGTTACGACGCAGAGCGCCCGACTCGAAAGGGAGCTGCTTTTTATTCTTTAGATGAACTTCATATGGTCCCAGGAATTGATGATGAACTGTATGAGCTTTTAGCCCCTCGATTGACCACTCAAGTCACCCCAGGAATCGACGTTAATCGAATCGACCGAACCATGCTACGAGCGTTGTTCCCTCAATTCTTAGAGGAAGAACTCACAGAGTTTTTTCAGTTTCGAGATGATCCAGAGCAAAACAATCAGTTTCAATCGGTTGATAAGTTCTACGAATATCTCACTACCAATGTGGGTGCTTATCGCGGAGGACAAACTGTGATTGACCAAATTAAAAATGAGTTTTCTGAACGAAATATCACTTTGGTAGTCAATGAAGAAGTCTTTAAGATTGAAGTGAACGCCAAAGTCAATACAGCAACAGTCAGTTTGACTGCAATTGTTCTCATGACCAATGAAAAGTCGCAGCAGCCCAAGCAAAATGCAGGAAATGGGTCACCTCCTGCACCGAATCCAGCTGCACCAGGTGGCCCTCAGGACACGAGAACACAAGGACCTCGTCAATCCTTGGGATTAAGAGTAACTTATTTTAGGATGATCTAGGGGGAAGTATGCGAATTTTAGGCATTGATATCGGAACCACTTCAGTCAAGGCAGTAGAACTTGAGACTGCTTTTCGAAGAGTTGAAGTCAGAGAGTATTTTGAAGAATTCGTTCAACTAAATGAAACGCCGATCCATGCCTTAGGGAGACTTATTGAAAGTCTCTCTCAAAGACCTGATCGTGTTGTTGTCAAACTTCCATCCTCTCACGTGACTTTTAGAAATTTAATGGTCCCAACAAAAGATAAAAAGGCAATTGATGCAGCTGTGGGTTTCGAGCTTGAAGATGAACTCCCCTTTCATATGGAAGACTGTATTTATGATTACTGCCTTCTTTCTCAATCAAAACAGGGTTCACTGGTACACATTGAGGTCACCTTAAAAAAGTATATAGGAAGTCTACTAGATGATCTCTCCGATATACAAGTAGATCCGGATTTTGTGATTTCCGATCTTTGGAGTTTTAAGCGACTTTGCGATCAAGTTTTAACGGAACAGCAGAAGAAAATGCCCGTTGCCATTGTTCATATCGGCTTTGATAGAACGCTAATTTACATCCACTGGGATAAGAAACCTGCGGTGATACGAGAAATAGATTTTGGTGGGAAGAATCTAACAGAAGCAATCTCTCAAAAATATAATGTGACGTTTGAAGAGGCAGAGAAGGCAAAGAAAGACAATGGGTTTGTTCTTTCTTCTCAAATGAAAAAAGAGGCCACTGAAGATCAGATAGAGTTTTCAGAGGTTTTATCTGAGGCATTGACACCACTTTATCTTGAGTTGAGAAAATCAAACCTCGCTGCCAAGAATGAGCTTGATGTTGGAGTACATCATTTCATGCTTTCAGGTGGAGGGGCACTTCTTCCTGGTCTTCGGCAATCAATGGAGGATCATTTCTCTATTCCGACAACACAGTTTCGAGGTCTCAGTCGAATCAATCCAGCTGGTGGAGTGACTTATTCTGATGAGACGGAGGCATTTTTCTCCTCAGCATGCGGAGTGGCATTAGCGGGTGTTCAACCTGACAAAAAACAATCAATTGATTTTAGAAAACTTAATTTTAAAAAATCACGACAAACTCAACAAATCAACCTCACGACATTGAAAGGGCCAATGATAGGAGCTGGAGCAGTCGCATTTTGTTTGCTTCTAAGCCTGGGGGTTCAGTCAAGTGTCTATCAATCTCAAATTGAAGACGTAGATCAAAAGTTAAAGACTGGTATTCGTTCAATTTTTCCACTGTTAGGAGGACGAGCTATTAAAACTTATTTAGCTGCACCAGATCGACTTAAGAAAACAATTGATAGTGAACTTCGAAAACAAAGAGAAATCTCTAATTTATTTAGTCAGAACCGAAAGTCGCCAGCTCTTTTTTTAAAGGCATTGTCTCAGAAAATTCCTCCACGAATCAAAGTCGACATGACTCGTTTTTTAGCGGGAGCTGCTCCTCAGAAAGAAGAGCAAGTGGAATTGGTGTTTTTACTT
>CAYLWK010000258.1:0-2886 GCA_964387255.1 uncultured Oligoflexia bacterium | reverse complement strand
AACGGCATCTGTGATCGTTTGAACATGACGATCTGAGGTGCCACTACACACAACAAAAAAATCGGTAAAGCCTCCACAACTTGCCAAGTCCAAAAGTTTCAGGTTCTCTGCTTTCTTGTCCAATGCCGCTCGAATCGCAGCATAAGCACACTGCAGTGAATCATCCCGATCCAAAGAAACATGCGTTTTTCGTTGGGAAGATTTTAATTCTGTTAAGGATTCAATCGATTTACCCATAGTTATTTCTCCTGATAAAGGTGATGAGAATGAATGTAGTCATCTACGGCTGGAATGCCAGTTTGAGAGGGAGATTTTTTTCGTATTTCTGAGGAAGAAACCTCCGGAGCATCGGTCGTCACAAGTTTAAACGACGTGTCCACTCCCACAAGCCAGCTTTGTTTTTCGAATTCATGAAGAACACGGACGGCCTTTTTCTTTGTGTGTGGCTTTCGTTCAACAACAATCCAATGGCATTGATTCAAGATATCTGGAAAATTTTTCCATTCAGGGAGATTTGCTAATTGGTCAACCCCTAAAACAAATGCCAGATCAGAGTATTTTTTTGCAAGTCGCTCTAAAGCAAACGTTGTGTAGGTCTTTTGTTTTGGAGCCACTTCTGTTTGGTTCATTTCCGAAAAATCAAAACTCAATTTCTCTGAGGGAAGTGAGGCAAATGCGAGCTTGACCATCTCTCGACGATGTTCAAGCTCGGAGACAGCCTCTTTCAAAGGAGGGTTCCCAGCAGGAAGAATAATCACGTGACCTACACCTGGGTTTTTAAAAAGCCCTTCCACTAACTTGAGATGTCCCAAGTGAGGTGGGTCAAAGGTTCCTCCAACAACGGCTGTCATTTCAGGCCAATTCGGTTCGAGTTCCATCAGGTAAGACCACTCCTTTTCTTCTCAGGGTTTCTAGCTTTATAGGTGTACTTTTTGAGAAAATCTCGTCAAGGGTTTTTAAGAGATCGCCTAGACCTTGCTGTGTTGCTGAGGAGACCCAGAGGGGCTCTCCGTCTCGAGGTGGGCGTTCTCGATAGTGAAAAAACACAGACCTCAGATGCTCAGTGATCTGACTCAAGAGCTCTTCAGATAAAAGATCCGATTTATGGATCACACACACTTCTTGTTTATGTTTTAAAGACTCATCAAATTGAGCCAGTTCATTTCGGATCAAAGCGTAGTGATTTTCTGCGCTCTGCACGACTTGAGTGATATCGTTCGTTTTTGACCAAACTTTTAATAAATGAGCTCCATCGAGCAAATGCACCAACACTTTTGTTCTTTCGATGTGTTTTAAAAAACGATGCCCTAAGCCTGCTCCACGGCTTGCTCCTTCAATCAATCCTGGAATGTCTGCAACAACAATGGAGGTATCAGAGCCTAAGCGAACTACGCCTAGTTGTGGTGCTTTAGTCGTGAATGCGTAGTTGGCGATTTTTGGCTTCGCAGCACTGATCTTCGAGATTAAGGTTGATTTTCCTGCGTTTGGAACTCCAATGATCCCCACGTCTGCCAAAAGTTTGAGCTCTAAGCGAAGGCGCTTAAATTCACCTAGTTCCCCGTCTTGTGCAAACTTTGGAGCTTGATGGGTTGAGCTGACAAAATGAGCGTTCCCCTTGCCACCTCTGCCTCCATGACATACTTGGAACCGCTCACCGTCTTTCTTTAAGTCAAAAAGAGTTTCTCCAGTCTCAGGATCCTTAATCAAGGTGCCCAGAGGCACCAAAATTTCCAGATCGTCTCCGCTTCGTCCTGTCTTATTCGCACCAAGGCCATTTCTGCCATTCTGAGCGCGATGCCGCCGCTGAGTTCGAAAATCTTGAAGCGTTGTTTTCCTATCTGTTGCTTGAAAATAGACGGATCCTCCTGAGCCACCATCTCCGCCAGCAGGTCCTCCTCGAGGTACATATTTTTCTCTTCGAAATGCCACACAGCCATCTCCCCCTGAGCCGGCTTGGACTTCGATTTCAACCTCATCTATAAAGCGCATTTTTGCTACTCCAAGTTCTTCACGCACCATAGCACGAAGCCAATACTCATTGTAGATAAAATAAATCAAATATAAGGACGACTGATGGAGGTCGACCTATTCATTCATACTATTCTCAATGAAACAAATTGAGGTGCACCAATTTATCTGCAACGGCTTGATTTTTACAGCTCGTTTAAGTCTCTCTCAACATCATGATGAGTTGATCGGTTCTTACCGTAACTGTGAAGGGAAGTGTCTAGTTAGGAAGCGTAGACTGAAATCCGTTTGCGCTTTTTGTCGACATGTTCGAATTTAACAACACCACCAATGGCAGAATAAAGAGTGTCATCACAAGCAACGCGGACATTTTTTCCAGCATGAAATCGAGTGCCCCGTTGACGCACCAAAATTTCACCAGGATTCACAGTTTGGCCGCCAAACCGCTTTACTCCCAAGCGCTGTCCTTGAGAATCTCTACCGTTTTTTGAACTACCACCTGCTTTTTTGTGAGCCATTTTTAATCTTTCCTACTCGTTTGGAGTTTCGTCTCCTTAAATTGCCTAAAAACCCTGCAATCTTGTGTCTACTTTATGAGGCTTTCTTCTGTGTTGCTTTATCTTTTTCTTTTTTCTCTTTAGGAGGGTGTCCTCCTTTAGGAGTCAAAAGGGTGAAGAAACGGTCCATCGTTTTTTTCTTATCATCTTTTGAGAGCTCTGTTTTGTCGCCTGCGCCATTATTCAGTCCAGTGATCAGAACTTCCGTGTAATTTTGTCGATGTCCCTGTTTCCGCCGATATTGCTTTCGACGTTTAAACTTTTGCACAATGATCTTTTCGCCACGACCCTGAGCTAAAATTTCGCCCTGGATCAGTGCATTTTCAATGTGAGGATTTCCAATCCAAACCTTTGGTTCTTT
>CAYLWK010000257.1:0-2640 GCA_964387255.1 uncultured Oligoflexia bacterium | reverse complement strand
GATTTCACTCAGTGCTTGCCTAGGAGACATCAACTCAGCCATGACAATGAGCATGTCCTTTCGAGCTTCTTTTGCTAGATCGCCCGCCTCGAGTTGGTCTGCATTCTGAGCTTCTTCTTGGTAGAAAAAAAGAAGTCTTTCTAAGTGTCGAAGTGCAGCCCACTTATCATCTAAGTTATAAAATGACCAAGCTGCCTTGTACACCCCGTAGGCTGACTTCTCAGCGTCTCCAAGAAGCGATAGTTTCCGATAATACTTAATAGAATCTTTGAAACGACCGGTGTCGTAATAATGATCCGCAAGAAGCTGATAGGCATCCTGACGGTGCTCCCCTTGAGGGTAAAGCTGATCAGCCATCTCGAGTCGCGGAACTGCTACTTGATACTGATCTTGTTCCCAAAGCAGTGCGATTGAGAAAAACCAAGCATCTTCTGCTAAATAGGCACGTTTATCCTTCAATGAAGACCTTACCCACGGCTCTAGCCACTGCCCTGACCGAGCAAGATAACGACGAGTGAGTTTTACATAGCGCTGAGGATCTTGAATTCGATAAACGCTTGCCAGATGCCAATATGCCTCGGCTCCAAAAAACGCAAGATCAGCGTCTCTCGCTTTTGACGGTAATGACTCACAATATTGAATTACAGTCGTCAGAAACTTCTTTTTCTCATCAAATGACAATGAATCGGAAGTTGCCAAGTACTTTTCAAAATAGGCTTGAGCTAAAACTTTTGAACGAATCGAGCCTACCCACTGTTCTTTAGATGTTGAAACAGATGACGCGAGTTGAATGGCAGAATCCACTTGACCCGTACTCAGAGCCCAGAAAGATTTTTGAACGATTAGCTCATTCCTTTGGTTTCTGCTTAAACTTCCAATCCTAGCTTCGACAAGATCAATGGTTTTTTTTGCTTCTTCGTTTTTTTCTTGATTTAAAAGCGCCCAACCAAGGCCTATGCGAGACGACTCAAAATAGGATGAATTCTCAGGGATCCCTTTGAAGAAATATTCGGAAGCTGAAGCATTTCCAATGGCATAATAAGCTCTTGCCAAAGTGAGATACATTACTTCACGCCAGAGAGAAAAACTTCCGAGCGTGTCTACCGAGAGCTGATAACTTTCTTTTTTCCCATCATAGCTTTTTTGAATCAGTATTGGTTCTAAGAGCTCAATCACTTTACTAGGTTGTTTTTGAGTCTCATAGTGTAGAGCTAAAAATACTTGTGTGATCACATAGTCTGGATGCTGGGTTGAAAGCGTGGGAAAATTTGGTTTCTTCTGAAGCGTAGAAACAAAACGCTGAAGATCTTGCGGCTTGAAGTAGTTTTGAGCTTGACCATTTGAAACAAGCACAAGTGAGATGAATTGAGCCCCTAGAACGGATCCGAGAAAGGCAAACAGGGACTTCATCGTTAGGCTACCTCCGACTCAGAATCGGCGTCACTGTCTGACTTGGACCTAGACTCAGTGCCAGCGTGAGAGGCGGTTTCGGCTTGAAGAACGTCCAGAACATAATGAGCAATTCGACGGCGTATTTTCGGATTAATTCGAATAAAGGCAATTCCCATTCCAGGTGTCCCCTCCTTATCATGGACCCTCATGACCACTCCATGTGCTGAAAAGGTCTGAAGGTGCTTGGGGTCTCGAATGGTGATCGTGACTTCTTCACTCACATCAAAAAGATCTTGACGCTCACAGTGGATAAAAACTCCTCGTTCGCTAATATCAGAACAATCACACCTGAAATACCGCTCTCCATTGTGAACTATAGCCTCTGCGTGAAACGGAGCTCGTGGAAACCGGCGATAGATGTTTTTAGATCCAAGCTCTCCTGCCGCTCGATAAATGAAATTAAGAGATCGATGATTTTTGAGTGAAGCGAGGCCTTTTGAGTGCCTCTTAGGGAGTTTTGCTTTTGGGTACGCAACCACAGCCTCTTTAAAGTCTTCAATCGCTTGAATTCGCTCCCATCGAGATGAAGTGAAGTGAGTGCCAAAAACATACTCATCAACTCTGATTTCGCCTTTTCTCAAGAGCGAACGAATCTCTTCAGTCTGATACGGACCTAACGGGTCTCCCCCATCTCGATTGGGTAAATACCACTCTCGAGGCTTAGTTTTAGCGTCTGGTGTTGAATCGTCTTGACGCATAATGCCAACCGCTCCGCTATCGGGGCGATTCCTCCTCTTGCCTTCGGTTCGGAGAAACATCCTCAAAACTAAACTCAACCTTAAGGTTAGATGATCTTTGTACCGAAACAGAGGGTAGGCGTTCGTGTATTCGACCTGAGGGGGTAGAGCACCGAAAATGAATCAAAACGGGTTAGAACTGAAACAATCTCTGACACGACTTATTTCGTGGTGCGGATTAAGTCTTGGGCTAGGTCTCGCTATGACTTTACCTTCTCATGCTCAGAAGAAGCCTGAGCCCCCAAAGGCACGTGTGTATTTTGACGCTAAAAACAATCGCTACTTTACAGCAAAGCAGACCGTTTTTGAGATTCGAGATCGGGGTTCGCTTCGAAGAAACGAGCCACTTCAATTTAGAATCAATCGAGGATCGTTTCAACCTTTCCAAGGACAAATTGAATTCAGCGGTGAAGGTTTAAATATTGTAGAATTTCGCTCTCCTGATCCAACG
>CAYLWK010000256.1:0-5691 GCA_964387255.1 uncultured Oligoflexia bacterium | reverse complement strand
CCTGATTCAATGATCTGACCGTTCATTAAAATATGCACCTGGTCGGGTTGAATATAATCAAGCATTTTTTGATAGTGAGTGATTAAAAGAATCGAGCGCTCAGGGCTTCGAATAGATTCAATTCGCTCTGCCACCTTTTTTAGAGCATCCACATCCAGCCCTGAATCAGTTTCATCCAAAATAGCAAATTCTGGATTTAAAAGTCGCAGTTGAAGGGTTTCTAAACGTTTTTTCTCACCACCACTAAAGCCTTCATTAAGAAAGCGAGTCATGAAACTTTCGGGTATTTCCAGTTTTTCAAGTTCTTGCCGAATCGTTTTTCTTACTTCTTTTGGTGGGACTTCATCTCCGCGCACTGCTCGAATGCTTGATCGTAGAAAGTTAGCGACAGTCACCCCAGGAATCGCAGTAGGGTATTGAAATGCAAGAAAAATTCTTTTTTTAGCTCGTTCATCCGGTGAGAGCGATAGGATGCTTTCTCCTTTGAGGCGGATGTCTCCTTGGGTAACTTTATACTGAGGATTTCCCATGATCACATGGGATAAGGTCGTCTTACCTGAACCATTTCTACCCATCAGGGCATGAACTTCACCGTGAGGTACCGACAAATTTAACCCCGAGATGATTTTTTTACCCTCGATCTCAACGTGAAGATTTTCAATTTCAAACAATGGGAGATTTTTCATTGAGTTGATTTCCTTTCGTGTTCAACTTTAACTGAGTCATTGTGCTAAGCGCTTTTGCTTTTTCTTCTGCAGCTTTCGCTAGTTTGGCGTAGAGGTGGTTTTCTTGTGATAGAAGATCGTTCAAAGAAACCGTTTTTAAAAATGCATTGAAGTAGTTAGAGATCAAAGTCCAGACAGGACGAATCGAACATTCTTCAAAATGAACGCACTGAGTATGATTGCCTGAATAGTGAGTGCAAAAGTCTCCGGATGATTTTTTACCTGCAAGCGCATCAAAGATTTGATTTAGGTGAATTTGACTTGGATCTTGGCTCAGTTTGAATCCCCCTTGAATGCCTCGGGTAGATTCAATGAGCTTTGCTTTTTTAAAAAGATGCATGATCTTACTCACGTACTCCACGGAGATTCCTTCAAGAGTTGCAATTTTTGACGCGGGTAAAGCGGTTTGAGTCGCAAAATGTCGAGCGAGTTGAGTGGCGCATCGGACACCATATTCCTCAATTGATGATATGTGCATTTAAGTCGTTACCTTTTTCGTTTTCACCCTGGGTATGACATAGTGAGCAACCTAAATCAATACATAAAAGTAATGTTTAAGTTGTTTAATTGAATTTATTTGTCGGAATTAGCGATAAAAAGCTGCGGCGCGCTGGATCCAAGGAAAGGATTCCAAGGAATTCTTAAAGTGTCTTCCACAGATAAGCAAGCAAAGTCACAAAACCGATGAGGCCGATAAATGACCAATAGGCTTCAAATGCTTTATTCTTCATTGCAAGGCGCCATGAGAAACTCCGATCAACCGCATCGGGATTCACTTCGGCGAGTCGCTCCTTCGAAACATGCCACGTTCTTGGGAAAAATCGAGGGACTAAGTATTGGTACTTCAAATAAGGTTCGCCAAAAAGCTCTTTAAGCTTGTCTTCTTCGTCCAAAATAATGAAATGATAAACCGAAAAAAAAGCCACCACGACAAGACCCAGTAATAAAAGATTTTGAATTGCCCAAGCTGTTCCAATAGCCATCAGAAAAGTGCCTAAATAAAGAGGGTTACGGGTAAAAGCATAAGGGCCTCCAGTCGCTGGCCGTGTATCTTTTTTGAGGTATCCGCTCGCTAGGAAGCGAAGCGTTGCGCCTAAAAAGCAAACTAATATTCCCGGCCATTGAGGGTATTCTTGAGCTGAAAAAACAAGAATTAATGCAAACACCCATGCAAGCGCGATACGGGTCTTCCCACGAATAACCGCTCGATACCAATGATCAGAAGATGAAGACGAGGAAGCTGATATTCCCATACTAGGGTTGTGTCAAAATTCAATGATTTCGCCAAGCGTTTTTTAGGCGGAATTATGTTTCATGACTGGAATGTATGAATTCCTTATAATATAACCTTGCCCATCAACCGATAACCTAACCAGGAGGTTCGAGCTTGAAGCCCAATCTCAAACGCGATGTTGCGTCATCATCTGTAGAGTCTACTGAGAGAGCGCGAAGTAAAAAGGGTTCAACGAAAAACAACGTGACGAAACTTAAATCGAAGACGAGTCAGTTTCAATTAGAACCAGAGCTTCTGTTAAAGATGTATGAAACCATGATCAAGGCTCGTGCTTTAGAAGAGCGTCTGATCAAAATGTATAAGCAATCCGAAGGTTACTTCTGGATTGGTGGACCAGGGGAAGAAGCTTTCAACGTCCCCTTGGGGCTTCAGGTGAAAAAAGGAGAGGGAAAAGACTACGATTACCTCCACCTTCACTATCGATCGAGTGCTATTTTGACAGCAATGGGCGCCGACCCCATGAATGCAATCCGTCAAATGAAAAACACTGCAACTGATCCGTATTCAGGCGGACGAAACTTTTCAAACCATTTCAGCGTTCGGAAATGGAATGTGATTCCTGTGGCGTCAACGATTGAAACACAATATGCGACGGCGATTGGAACGGGAATCGCTCAGAGAAAGCATGGTGGAACAGGGTTAACGATTGTGAATGGAGGCGATGCCGGGACAGCGGAAGGCGAGTTTGCCTCTTGCTTGATCTGGTCATCCCGACCTGGAGAAGAGCTTCCGATTCTTATCATTGTCACAAACAATGAATGGGGCATTTCCACAGCAGCAAGTACGCAGCATGGTGAAAAACAGATTTCTGATCGAGGGAAGCCTTTTGGAATCAAGACACGCACGATCAATGGGAACGATGCTGAAGAATCCTATTTGGCGATTAAAGAAGCGATGGATTACATCCGTTCTGAGCGAAAACCTTACTTTATTGAAGCCAAAGTTTCCCGTCTCTATGGACATAGCTCTGCAAGTGGTGCGAACTTCACGAAAGACGAAGTGGATCCTATTTTAGAATTTGAGAAAAAACTTTTAGATCAAAGCCTCATCACTGAAAAAGAGATTGATGAGATTCGAGAAAACTACACAAAGACATTTTTAGAGATGGCAAAAAAGGTTAAAGAAGAGCCGAAACCTGAAGGATCGTCTATCTACGATTATGTTTATCACAATCAGAGAGGAAAATACTGGTAATGGCAAACATGGCACAAGCCATTCGAATGGCACTTCATTACGGTGAAAAGAATCTCAATGTCACGGATATTTTTGGTGAGGACGTCGGCCCCCCATTAGGGGGTGTTTTCACTGCAACACAAGGATTAGAAACTACATGGAACTCTCCGTTAGATGAAAGAGGGATCATTGGCGCAGCCATGGGACTTGCCTATGCAGGAAACCGATGTGTGGCAGAGATTCAATTTTGTGACTATATTTACAACACCATTGACTTGTTAAAACTTGCTGGAAATGCATGCTGGTCTTCCAATGGAGACTGGAGTGTTCCCATGACGGTGATGACTCCAGTGGGGAGCGGAATTCGCGGATCGATTTATCATTCTCATTCGTTTGATGCGACGATGACTCACATTCCCGGCTGGAAAATTGTGATGCCATCGTCTCCGCTTGATGCTTACGGTTTGATGTTGACCTGTATTCAAGACGAGAATCCATGCATGTTTCTGAAGCCTAAAGCATTGTTGCGAGTGAAGGGCGAGGAACCGATTCCAGGCGAGCCTTCCCTAGATCGAGAGGGTCAAAAAAAGCTATCTCAAATGATTGATGCTCCTTTAGGAGATCGAACCCAATGGAAGGCGAAGTGGCCAGAAGGCTTGAAAGATCCCAAAATCCCTATTGGAAAAGGGAAAATTGTTCATGAAGGTGGGGACGTGACAGTCGTCTCCTATGGTCGAACGTTGCCTCTTGCTAAGTTGGTTGCTCAGGAGCTTCGCGGCAATGACGGCGTTTCAGTAGAAGTGATCGACATGAGAACGCTATGGCCCTATGATTGGGATCTGATCTCAGAATCAATCAAAAAGACTCAAAAAGTTCTTTATATTAATGAAGACACCGAGGTCTCAAATTTTGGTGAGCATTTGGTGCGTCGTACCATCGAAGACTTCTTCTATGACCTCAAAGCACGCCCCAGTCTTTTGGCTGGCGAATTTGTGCCGGGGATCGGACTTGCCGATGACCTTGAGATGGCAAGCGTGCCTCAGAAAAACCATATTAAATCGAAGATCCTTGAGCTTCATCAAGAAGTTGCCTAGGAGTCTAGGCCTCTTTAGTCATGATCTATTCTAAGATCAATCAGTGATCACGATCATCTCAGGGATGCTAAATGAAACCTGAGCCGATGGAATTCCAGTTTGTGGCGCTTTAAGTACTGTTTGAATCGTCAGCCCCATTCCGACCATTTCCGGAAGCTGCAGGTAATACAAAGGTGTGACTGATGGTGCAGATCCGGAAGCCACTTTTAAATACGGCTGTATAAAGTCAAAAGCGAGTCTTCCATCAAAAATTCCAGTAGATCCCAGTGAAGGATGGTAATGGCTGATTCCTATGAAAAGATCGTAAGGCCTAGGCCCAGCGACATTCGACCAGATTTCGGCCCTTTCCTGACCTTGAACACTGATGCGATCACTTGAGATTAGATTTTTAGAAAACGTAGAGGTTAAACAAAATGGAACCAGTGGGTCGAATGCTGAATTTCCTTGGTAAACTCGACCATCATTATTGATCGCAAGTTTTTTTCCATGAGTTGAAAAGCCTTCTCCTCCACCATAGATTGTCTCTCCACAGCCAAATGCTTTTGACGCATTCGGTGAAGATTCCACTCGATGAAAGGCATGGCCTCCAACTCTAGCTTGGCCGCCACCGATGTAGGTTCCTTCAGTGACGAACATTTCACTATTGACGAGTCTTACAGCCTCTCCTGCATAATTTCCCGAAGCCTGTCTGGGGTCATTATCAAAACCTCTGATATGACCTCGCTGAACAATGATCTGACTCTGGTCAGCACGAATAATACTCAGAGCATCATTTCCCAAGATCGAGGAGAGTGTGCTCGGAGCGGTATTTCCGTGTTGCTGAGATATCGCCGAGAAATCTGCAAACCATGCGGTCGTTGTGTTTCGAACGGAGATCACACTGTCTTTTTTATGATGCGGCATCGATTTTGGAAAACTGACTTCAAAGTGCTTGAGTCTCACTGCGCCTGAGTTGTTATGGATCTCGACTAGATGAGAACGATCATCAGTAAATTTTAGTTGGGTATCGAAAATGGTGACGGTTTGCGTGCTGTTCAGATTTTCAACCTGAATGGCTGGAATACCTGGGTATTGTCGGATTTCAAACTTTCCGCCTTGAAAGCCCAAGATAGAGATCGATTTATTATCAATCTGGATGGGGTAGTAGCGTCCAGGATGGACATAAATCAAATCACCATCCTGAGAGGCGTTGATTGCCAGCTGCAGGTATTGAAACGTTTGGTTTGGTCCCACATGGTGAACATTCCCAGCGTTAGCAGGTGCTGAATTAAAAAGAGTGACCGAGATAAGTCCAGAAAATGCGAGTGAACGCAATGCCCATTGATGAATTGTTTTCATGATTCCCCCTAAATAAGAATGCGCAAAATTTACCAAGTCGAGTTTGTTCCGTCAAAATTCAGACTTT
>CAYLWK010000255.1:0-2607 GCA_964387255.1 uncultured Oligoflexia bacterium | reverse complement strand
ACAAAGAGAACTTCATTAAACTCAACAGGCTTTCCCACTTCTTCAGAAAGCTTTTCCACACGAACAATGTCGCCGGGTTGAACTCGATACTGCTTGCCACCTGTTTTAATTACTGCGTACATATGAGAGCCGAAAATTGCCTGAATCACCAGGGTTTGTCAAGAACCGAAATCAAGTGATTGAGCATGGTTAGGGATGATTCTTTGTTCGGCCTTAACTTATTTTATTGATATAAACCAGATAAAAAAAGTCTACAAATATCAATCTTTGCGGTTTTTTTGAAAATGGTGACAGCAAAATGATTCTTTTTGGTTTGAAAGAGGCTTTTGATGAGAAATTTCTGCATATTTCCATTCATGCCTTAATCCGAGGACGAGAGAAAATGCCAAAATTAGAAGCACGATTGAAAAGGGAAGTCCCACCGAAATAGCACCGGCTTGTAAGGCACCTAGCGCATCAGCACCTCCACCGACTAAAAGTGCAATTGCGATGCACCCTTCCATTGAAGCCCAAAAAATCCTCTGTGGAATTGGGGCATCGAGCTTTCCTCCGGATGTAATGCTGTCAATAACGAGTGATCCAGAGTCAGAGGAAGTTACAAAAAACAAAAGCACTACAATGGTTGCAATAAAAGCCGTGATTGATTTCAGCGGCAAATTTTCTAACATTTGAAACATTGCAAGTTCTACTTTCGTAACTCCGTCAGCTAAAGGTCCCTCCGCCGCGACGACTTGCTCAAGAGCTGTGCCACCAAACGTAGCCATCCAAATGGTTGTCACCAGCACAGGCACAATTAAAACGGCCATTAAAAATTCACGAATTGTGCGTCCACGAGAGATACGCGCTATGAACATGCCAACAAAAGGTGACCATGAAATCCACCAAGCCCAGTAAAAAACAGTCCAGCTGTGTAAAAACGTTTCATCACTGCGGTCATTAAAACTCGATAATTCAAAAACATGATTCCCATAGCTCCTGAGAGTGGTGACGACGTCTTTTAAAATACCTACGGTGGGGCCTAGCAAAAGTACAAATAAAAAAAGCATCAGGGCCAAAATCATATTGGCATTGCTTAAAATCTTTACGCCTCCTTCGAGACCACGAACGACAGAAAGAATTGCGATCAAAGTAATTCCACAAATGACAATGATCTGCAGACTTAGATCATTGTTAATTCCAAAAACATATTCCATTCCTCCTGCTGCTTGCTTGGCTCCAAAACCCAAGGAAGTGGCTAGCCCAAAAATTGTGGCTAAAACGGCAACAACATCGACGGTGTGTCCCATCCATCCCCAAGTTTTTTCTCCAATCAGCGGATAGAAACCTGACCGAATGCTGAGAGGCAACTTTTTGTTGAAACTAAAAAAGGCAAGACTGAGTCCGACAACAGCGTAGATGGCCCAAGGGTGCAAACCCCAGTGAAAAAGCGCAGTTCCTAAAGCTAATTTTCTGCCAGCTTCAGTTCTAGCTTCAACTCCCAGGGGTGTTCCAAACCAATCTGTGTAGTAACCCACCGGCTCGGCGACGCTCCAAAACATCAAACCGATGCCCATGCCGGCGGCAAACAACATTGAAAACCAGGATAGGAGTGAGAAGTCCGGTTTCTGATGGTTGCCTCCTAATCTAATTTTTCCATAAGGTGACACAATAAGCACCAGACAAAACAAAACTAGAAAATTTGTTACGTAAAGAAATAGCCAATCAAAATTCTGAATGGAAAAAGCCTTGCTTGAATCAAAAACCTTTTTGGCCGTGATAGGTGAAAGGAGTGTTAAAATAATAAAGCCAAGGATGCTCAGAGCAGAAATCCAAAACACTGGGTGATGGATATCAAGCCCCCATTTTTGAAGGTTATCCTCGCCAATACGGTAATTAGTTTTATAGGCGTCTTTCAATACAGTCTCCTTTAGCTGTGAAGACTACCTCATTTTTAAGGACTGATCCAAGAGATCTATCAATGAGAGTGAAACGCGCATCGTTGAATTAAACGAAGATCGTGATAAAAAAATCGACTCATGAAGGCTCAATGAAAGGCAATGATAAAAAATACATGATCAAGTGCGAGCCATTCAGAATGATTTATTCATGCCTGAAAATTTTTTAGAAAATTTCTGTAAATCCCAAAGTAGATTGAAGTTTTTGAAAGAAAGATCCGTGCTCTGGTATTTTTGCAAGCTTCACTGCTTGGGTCTTAAGTTGAGCTTGAAGAGGTCGGTGATTGATAGTTTCACATGTGGCTAAAGAACTTTGATAGTCTTGTTTTACTGGGGATTTGAAGTGATGTGGGTGCATTTGATGAAGAGCCCAATGTAAATCAAGTTTCTTTTGGATGCCTGCTGCGCCTAAAGCTAAAGAAGATTGAATTTGCTCAATCGCTTGTGGGGAATCGATCGCTTCGCCTTTGAGTAAAACATAGTGATTTTTAATTTCTGGAGAAGGGCTGCTGTCAGCGATAAACCAATGCTTGGATGGGTTCTCTCCGCGTGGTTCTACCGTGTAGCTTAGGTAAATGGCTTGATGCTGAGGAAGTCTCAATTCAAGGTAGTAGTGGGTTTGTTGATTTTTTGTAACCGGTTTTGGAAGGAGTAAGAAATAAGCCTGGTTTTG
>CAYLWK010000254.1:0-3720 GCA_964387255.1 uncultured Oligoflexia bacterium | reverse complement strand
CAGAAGCTTTTTGATGAAATCGAAACTCAAGATCACTCTCAACAATCCCTTCACTTCGAGTTGCAAAACTAGCGCCATCATCAACTTCTCCTAAAACCACATAGACTTTTTGTTGAACCACTGAAGTGTTCGAAGGTGCTTCGGGAGTATCGTCATCGCACCCTTGACCAATCCCAACACCCTGAGCAACCGTGCAGAGATCACTCATTAGAAATCCGATTCTTAAATAAGTTCCTGGCACCACCTGCGCAGCGCGAAAGGTTGAGAGACTAAAACCATCGTACGCATCCTGACAGATTGCCGTGCAATCATCGGGAAGTGCGGTGGTTGGTACGGCATCCAATTCAGCAGCTCGAATTGGAATGATTGGATACTCCTCTTCAGAATCCTTCGTTTTAGCAAAAAGTTGAATCACTAAAACTTTATTCGAGCTCACTGCCTGATTAGGATCAATGTAAACCGACAAGGTCACCAAATCTGAATTTAAATCTGCCGAAGTGTTTGACCCTCGAGTATCAATGAAACGATAAGGGAAGGCGGTGTCTTGATCGTCAATAAACCCTTTTCCAGTTTGAGCACCAGAGTTATCGAATAACTCGTCATTGCAGGTCGCCGTATCTTTGGTGCTTTTATTTTCACAATAGGCATAATAAACCGCATCTCCATAGCGATCATAGGGAGGCTGCCCATCCACTTCAATTTGAGCGTGAGTCATGACAGAGAAAAAAGCAGCGATGATGTAAAAAAAGGAGAAAAACTGAAAGCTCTTAGGAGAAGGCCCCACCTTCGAGTAATTTTTCAGCAATCTGAACTGCATTAAAGGCGGCTCCTTTTCTTAAATTGTCAGAAACAACCCAGAGATTCAGACCATGATCCACTGAAGCATCTCGACGAATCCTTCCCACATAGACAAGGTTTTTCCCACGGCCAGGAACAATCCCTGTGTCTACCTGAGAATCACAAAGAGGATACCGAGATTTTTCGGGTTCATCAATGACCTCAATGCCTTTAAACGATCCCAGACAATCCTTAATCGCATCCAACGTAAAATCTTTCCTCAACTCGACGTTTAAAGACTCACCATGACAAGCAAGGGTTGGCACTCGTACACACGTGGCAGTGATTCGAAGATCGGGACGGCTTAAAATCTTACGCGATTCTTCAATCATTTTCTTTTCCTCAGAAGTATGTCCCTCGGCGTCAAAACTCCCTACTTGCGGAATACAATTAAAGGCTATTTGATGAGGAAAGGCTTTCGGTTCAAAAGCCACTTCAGCACCTCCCAAGACTTCTCGTGTCTGCTCGATAAGCTCTTGTTTTGCGCTATATCCTGCACCACTTGTGCTTTGATAAGTCGAGACGACGACTCTTTCAATCCCAAACTGTTCTTCTAACGGCTTTAATGCAACAACCATTTGAGCTGTGGAACAATTAGGATTTGCAATCACGCGCTCAGAGGGACTCAACTTCTGACGCTTCTCAATTCGAGCTTCAAGCATGGCACCGTTCACTTCCGGCACCGAAAGAAGCGCGTTCGAATCAAAGCGAAACGTGGCAGAATTATCAATCACCCAAGCGCCACACTCGGCCGCTTTCGGAACCCACTGTTTTGAGACTGCATCCGGTACATCGAAAAAAGCGATATCTACATTCTCAAATACCTGAGGCGACAAGCTCTGGCACAAAAAGCCCTTTCGATTATAACTAATGGCTTTCCCCTCTGATCGAGCTGAGGCGATTGGAACTAATTCTCCCACTGGAAAAGCTCTTTCATTCAATGTTGTTAGCAGCTCTCTTCCAACAGCCCCTGTTGCGCCCACAACAGCGATTCTAAGATCTTTTTTCATGATGATGCATTCCTTTTTGCCCTATGAGGGTCTCACTCGTGTCAAATCACTTGTTTAATGCACCTGAAGACGATTTTCCAAGGTTAATTTTAAAAAATCTCAAGATATTCCAAAGCAAACTGAGTCCCAGATAGGCACTTAAAAGAATAAAAATGAAAATTTCCGGCCGGATTGCGATCAGAACAATCGCCACCACGGCTAAAAACAAATAGCCAAAACTTGCTTTTGATCGCCAATGAATCTCTTTGAACGATGGAAATAAAATCGTGCTCACCATTAAGATTCCAAGTCCTATCGCAAGCACGAGCGTGATTGCTCTGAAATAGGGAACATCTGGAAACCCCGTATGAAAACGATAAATGCAAAAAGTTGATATCGCACCCGCTGCCATTGGGATGGGAAGCCCTAAGAAAAAGCCTTTGGGCTCTCCTTCGCTCTGAACATTGAATCGAGCTAGGCGAAACGCACCACAAGCCACAAACAGAAAAGACGCTAGCCACCCCAATCGACCAAATGACTCAATCGCCCAAAGATAAATTAAAAGTGCTGGAGCGAGTCCAAAAGAAACTAAGTCTGACAAACTATCGTACTCTCCACCAAACTTAGAAGTTGCCTTTGCAAGACGCGCGATTCTCCCATCAAGTAGATCAAAGACCGTTGCCGCAATGATCGCCCAGGAAGCCACAATAAACTCATAGTGCACTGAAGCAATGATTGAATAGAATCCACAAAAAAGATTTCCCGTCGTCACTAAATTCGGCAGAAGATAGATTTGTTTTGTTTTTTTCTTTTTACTCATGAACCTATTCTTGAATTTTGGTGCGTAACTTGAGATTTGGCAATTCCCCAGCGAGTTTTTTTAATTCTGCATTTGAGGCTCGGAGGTATTGCGGATTCCATTGTAAAGCGTTTCGTTCAATTCCAGCTTGATAGCCCTCCCAGACCAATGTGCCCAGCGAATGCGCTAAAATTCGATCAGCATACTCAATGGGATAGCTCAACTCTTGTTCAGCTGGGAGTTTTTTCCAATAATCAAGATAACGCGATCGGCCATTTCCAACCCGAATGTAGTGCATTTTCTTTTTTGATTGTTCTAATTTTTTTTCAATTTGTTCCATCAACGAGGAGGGAGTCAGTGCAAGCTCTTCTACGCCTCGCTTCCAAAGGCCTGGGTGATCCCCTTCAGCTCTCACCACACAATCAGCCACTGACGGAGCCCAACCATACAATGAAAAAAGTTCTCCTTTGCACGCATCCGTTGAAGCAACAATCAAAGCAGCTTCTGTTGAATCATCAATGAAAGACTGTGCCCACTGAGCTGCGGGACGAGCTAACGCCGCTAAACTTGAAACCCCCACTAATGGTCGATTCATAATCTGAGCAAGCGTCCTTGCAGTGGTTACCCCGATGCGTAGCCCAGTAAACGATCCAGGTCCAAGCCCCACGCCAAAAACATCAATCTCTTCAACTTTCCATCGACAGCCTTCTAAGACTTGATGAATCCCCCAGAGTAGCCGCTCGGAGTGACCCGCATCAAGATCCAGGGTCCATTCACTCACGAGCTCTGGCCGCTCGTTCGCACCCTCATGCCACTGAAAGGTAGTAATGACTCCTTTTTTTGAAGAAGTATCCCAAGCAATCAGTTTTTTCATTTTCGACACGGAAACAACCTAGAAATCATTGGCCAGTCCTTATTGATCAATTAAACAATGGAAGCCGGGTAATATCGTTTCGCATCACCACTACCATGAGCAGTAAAATCAATGACAAGCCGACTTGTTGGACAAGCTCCATTTGTTTTAAAGTGAGGGGCTTTCCACGGATAGCCTCTACGCCTAGCAGTAATATGTGTCCGCCATCCAAGACCGGGATG
>CAYLWK010000253.1:0-5599 GCA_964387255.1 uncultured Oligoflexia bacterium | reverse complement strand
CTTATTATCAAATCAGCTACGACGATAGCTCCGGCAAGCCCGACACCATCACCTCAGGTTCGGTGATCAGTAAAATGGTGAGCATTCATCGAAATGCTTCTAAAACAATGATCTCTTCTTCAAGAATTGCGAAGTTTTTAGATTTGATCCAAGAGCTCGAATATATCGTAAAACCTCAAGCATTAGAAATTGAGTTTGCACTCACTTCTGACGAAACGCTCTACCTTCTTCAAGCTCGGCCGCTCACTCGACAGGCACACTGGTCTCATCCCGATGAACTTGATCTCAACGAACGCCATCAAGCTCTTGAAGCCTGGTGGGATCGGTTTGGGAAAAAATCTGTTTGGACGAGTATGTCTGACTGGAATCCTGCAGAAATCATCGGCGCCCAAGCTCGTCCGTTAGCATTCTCTTTTTACGATCATTTTTTACTTCGGTCCTCCTGGGCAAACGCACGAGAAGCCTTGGGGTATGCTCCACTGTCTCACTCCAAGCTGATGGTCTCTTTATGGGATTATCCTTTCATTGATGTAAGCCAGTCGTTGCGATCGTTACTCCCAAGAAACCTCTCTCCCGCCCTTGGGGAAAAAATTGTCACTCAGTCGCTTGATGCGCTCAAAAAAAATCCACAGTGGCATGATCAAATTGAGTTTGAATTGATTCCATCGTCTCTTAGTTTTGATCACTGGAGTGGTTCTGATGTGAGTCCCTTCCCAAAACACTTTGAAGATGAGTTCTCTGTCCAGGAATTGAAAGCGTGGCAAGAAGCGCTTAGGGCTCTCACGTTTGAACTCATGGCAACGATTGAACAGTCGCCACAGTCAATTTTGAAAAAAGAAGTGAGTGCTTGTGTCTCGCAACCTCCGGAATTTAAACCTGAACGAAGTCATGAATGGGAGCAATGGATCCATCACGTTCAGACCACAGCTGCGGTTGGGTTTGCGAAAATCGCGCGCCTTTCTTTTATCGCGGAACAGTGGCTTCGGTCAGCGATTCGGGCAAACATCTTCACTCAAGCACGAGTGGATACTTGGAAAAGTCAGTTTTTCTCAATCACTTCTCAACTCAAAGAACTTCATGAGGCTTCGAAAGTCTCACCAGAAAAAAAAGAAGCCTTTTTTAAACTATTTGGGCATTTAAGACCCGCATCTTACGATATTGAATCAAGTCGATATGATCAACGAACCTTTGATTTTAGCTCGTCTCCATTGGATCAAAAAACCAAAACCTCTCCCTTTAAGCTCACTTCCCATGAAAAATGCAAGATTCAAAGTGCATTTGACGAGTGGGGTTGGCATTCGCTATCCATTGACTCTTGGCTCAAATGGATCCGTTCCTCAATAGAACTCAGAGAAGAAGCTAAACTCATTTACAGTCGAGCCCTATCAAATGCACTCGAGGTTATTGCTCACTGGGGAAACAAAGAAGGCCTAAACCGAACTGAGTTGAGTTATTTAAACTTAGAAGATCTTTCAACTTACCCTTGGTCACTCGAGCGAAATCCAAAAGAACTAAAGAAACTAAGCCACCATCGAAGACAAGCCTTTGAACTTCATTCTCGCTTAGAGATGCCCTATCTCATCGGCACTTTGGCTGATTTTTTTGTGGTGCCTCATCACCGCGATGATCCACACTTCATCACAGAAAAGACAGTCACAGCGGAGATCGTACACCTCACACCACAGTCACCACCACAGCCCCTAAAGGATAAAATCATAGCTATTGAGAGCGCTGACCCTGGGTATGATTGGATTTTTACGGAGTCCATCGCAGGACTCGTTACTTTTTATGGAGGTTGCCATTCACATATGGCGATTCGGTGTGCTGAATTTGAACTCCCTGCAGCGATTGGATGCGGAAGGGTTTTGTTTGAAAGGATAAAATCTGCACATAGAGTTGAAATCAATGCTTTGGAGCGAAAGATTCACTGGGAGTCTGAAAATGTTTAAAAAATTTATTGCACTGTCTTGTCGAGAAACGCACGAAAGTCGCTATTTTGAGCCACGAGATGCGATTTCACGAGACTGGTATAGCTATTTGGAAGCACTTTTCCCTGAGCACGGGATTTTTCTTCTTCCAAATACTCCAAAACGATGCAGAGACCACTTGATGTCACTACCGCTTGCGGGACTGATTTTAAGTGGCGGCAATGATCTAGGCGAGTCATTGGAGCGAGATCAGACGGAGTACCAAGCATTAGAGGTCGCGGTTCAACTTAAAATTCCAGTGATGGGCGTTTGTCGAGGAGCTCAACTGATTCAAAAAGCGATGGGAGGCAATCTCACAGAACTTAAATCAAGCGCTTTGCATGTTGCAACTGAGCATGAAGTGCGATTGATTCATTCTCCATTACCGAATCAAAATGACGTTATTTCGAAGCTTCGGGTGAATTCCTTTCATTCAAAAGGGATCGCACTCAATGACCTAGCACTCCCTTTAAAACCTTTTGCGACCATTCGGGATGATTACGGTGAGACAGTCGAAGGGTTTATCAATCGAGACCTTAGAGTTTTAGGGATGATGTGGCACCCAGAACGACCTTCTCCGAATCATGATTGGAACAAGGCCTGTTTTAAAACCTGGTTTTCAGAATCTTCAAGGAGTTGAAAGTGAAACAAATCATATTAGCGGCTGGCCGTGGGTCTCGGATGAAAGCACTCACCCAAACTCTGCCAAAGTGCATGAATCGACTCCTAGGAAAACCCTTAATCGACTGGCAGTTAGAAACCATCGCACAATGCCCATCCATTGAGCCTTGGGTCATCACGGGCTATAGCGCAGAACCTCTAGTTACTCATCTCTCATCTCAAGCTGATCTTAACGTGTCCGGCATACATCATAACCCAAAGTGGAATCAAACCAATATGGTAGGCACGCTGCTATCGGCTCCAAAGAATTTTCGCCAAGAGGCTTGCATTGTCTCGTATGGGGATATTTTGTATCGATCTCAATGGCTTCAAAAACTAGTCGATCACGAGCCTCTTTCTGAAACTTTAGCCACTTGTACCTACGATCAATCCTGGTTAAAGCTTTGGTCCCTTCGCTTTTCAAATCCTCTAAGTGACGCAGAGTCGTTTCAAATCAATTCTCAGGGGAAGATCACTGAAATTGGAAGCCGCTCGGAGAACGTCGAATCTATCCAAGGTCAATTTATGGGACTCATTCGAATAGAGCCAAAGGCATGGACTTCGCTTGAACAAGAATTTAATAAAAATTCAAGTTTAGATTTGACAGCTTGGTTACGAAGTCAAGTCAAACAGAAGCAAACTATCGAGGGCATTGCGATTCAAGGGGGATGGGTTGAAGTTGATTCGGAAGAAGATCAGCTTCAGATTGAGAAGGCAATTCAAACTTCCGAATTTGAGCATGATTGGAGAGATTCAGCCTCCAGATAGTTTCACTTTCATTATAGAAAAGAGTCACACTGAAAATTTATCAGCACTGGCATGGGACCAGGCACGTTGATAACGCTCTGGAAATGGATCATGTAAAAGAGCTCCTTCTTTTAAATAATCATAGATTTCTCCATAATGTTTCACCACATCCGCAGAAACACGTCGTTGAATGTGCCAAGGCTCTAGCTCTGAGCAATTTTTAAGTCCTGCTGATGAGAGGACTTCTAGAAAACTATGGAGTGTTTGATGATGATAGTTTGCAACTCGCTGTGACTTATCCTTCACATCTAGTCCAGCCATGAGCTCCTTGTCTTGAGTGGCAACACCGGTTGGACAATTGTTGGCGTTGCATCGGAGTGCCTGAATACAGCCGATTGCAAACATCATGGCACGAGCACTGTAGACGAGATCAGCTCCTAATGCGATTTTTTGTGCAATATGAAATCCTGTTGAGATTTTTCCACTGGCCATAATTTTAACTTGGTTTCTTTTTCCAATTCCGACTAATGCGTTATGAACAAAAATCAAGGCATCTGTGAGAGGGGTCCCGATCGAATTGGAAAATTCAAGCGGTGCAGCTCCAGTGCCCCCTTCAGCTCCATCGACAGCGATAAAATCAGGAACAATATTGGTTTCAATCATTGCTTTGCAAACTGAGAAAAATTCTCTTCGTTTTCCCAGGCAGATTTTAAATCCAACGGGTTTTCCTCCACTTGCTTCTCGCAGTTTTTGAATCCATTGAAGAAGTTCTTTGGGAGTGGAAAAAGCTGAGTGTGCGGGAGGTGAAATCACGTCTTTTCCAACTTCGACGCCTCGGATCTTTGCAATTTCTGGTGTGACTTTGGATCCCGGGAGAATCCCACCATGTCCGGGTTTTGCACCTTGAGAAATTTTCACTTCGATCATTTTCACAGCATCAAGACTTGATTTTTCCTTAAATTGCTCCAGATCAAAGTTTCCGTCGTTCGTGCGGCAGCCGAAATAACCCGTTCCAATCTGCCAAATTAAATCTCCCCCATGCTCTAGGTGATAGGGAGTGATTCCCCCTTCTCCGGTGTTTTGCGCGAACCCTCCGAGCTTCGCTCCTTTGTTGAGTGCTAAAACGGCATTTTGGCTGAGTGAGCCGTAACTCATCGCTGAGATATTTAGGATGGAAGCGTGGTATTTTTGACGACACTCGTCACTGCCAATCCAGATACGCTGAGCATCATCTGTAGGATGTCCTGGAAGAAAGGAGTGATTGATCCACTCGGTGCCAATTTGATAGAGATTTCTTTGGGTTCCAAAGGGCACCGTGTCTCTGACTTTTTTGGCTCGCTGGTAAACGACCGAGCGAGACTCACGGCTAAACGGCATGCCATCTTCGTTATTTTCAATAAAATACTGTTGTATCTCAGGTCTGATTTCTTCAAGGAGGTAGCGAAAATGTCCAATCACAGGAAAGTTGCGCTTAATTGCCTGACGCTTATTAAAACAATCTCGAATCCCTATGAGGATAATAGGTCCAAAAAAGATCATTAAATACGGTGCCGCCTTCCAGAACTGGGACAGTAGGGCAATTGCCAAACAAACCCCAATCGAGCTCCAGATAAAGACTCTCCGCATACAGGTTCTCCTTCTAAGGGCCTCTCTAGGTCGAGTAATGCCCATCCCTATCAATGGTTTCGGTTGATTTAGGTTTAGAATTGAACGGGAACGAAGCCAAGCCTAAGTTTTCTACGGGCTCTAAAAAAAACAAATCCTTTGGAATTCGAAATAGAACTTATCAGGGACCTGGTGGCGAGAAAGTGGCGATTTTGAAAGAAAGTGAGGTCTCATTCAAAAGCTTGGGAAATAGATCCGGGGGGATATAGATGCTTTTGAGCGGGACCTCACTTCTTGCCCCTAAAACTTGTGCTTTTTAGCTTGGCAATGAGGCTTTGAATGAAAAGCCTAACTCCCTAGCGAAAATTTCGGGCCCCTCATGGCCATTTTGGCCTTGAGGTCCTCCTTCCACTCACACTGATTGATACAATGATCACAGTGCTGGCACAGGCAAGGAGGTATCAAAGGCCCCTAGGGGCGTCAATTTTTTGAATGAACTTTGTGATCACACTCTAATTTCGAGTCATCATGTCAGGAAAAGAAATGGCGTGTAAATATTTGTTATTACTGATAAATTAAGATAATCACAATTAAGTAATCATCGATCACGAAGATTCATT
>CAYLWK010000252.1:0-5905 GCA_964387255.1 uncultured Oligoflexia bacterium | reverse complement strand
GTGAACGAGAGCGCGTGGCCTCATGCCTTCAATATGGTGCATTCCATGGAAACGTCGACATTAACGGAAGTGTGGTCACAAAGTGCCTATCGATGTTTAGTGCAAATTGTTATCGCGATTACTTTAAAGGGATTTTGACTCGATACGAAGGGTCTTGGCCGCAAATTTTAGCGTTATCCGCCAACGAGCTTCTTGAGTTTGAAGCCCTTCAAGGATTTGCTCAAGGACAGGGATGTTCGTCATTCGGGCTTTAAATCAATAGGCGAGGGGGGGGCCGGACTTTGCCCTCTACTCATGACTCACCTTCAATGTATCAAACTAGGTTTAAGAAAAATCCTGCTGGGTTTCCACTTCTCCGAGAGGGTTCGTTGAAGGCTGCACAACCGCAAGATCTCGAGTGCGATGGTGATCTTTGATTGCCCAACTCACCGTTGGAAAGGCAAGCTCGTCAAACTGAATTTCATTATAATGAACAAGTTTGACTTCTGATGTTTCTTCACCAACCCCAAACGCATCATCTTTAAGCCTTCCCCGGTACATCAGATGAATCTGTCCCATTTTGATGACATGATAGACGGCAATGAGTTGGTCGATTTCTGCTTGTGCCAACATTTCTTCTTGGCATTCCCGTTGAGCGCCTTCAATGGGGGATTCTCCTAGTTCAAGGAATCCTGCCGGAATCGTCCAATACCCTTGCCTAGGAGAAATAGTTCGCTTCCCAAGAAGATAACGTCCATCTGAGGAGCAGACGACCACTCCCACAACAATCCTGGGGTTCACATACTCAATGTAATCACATTCAGGGCAAACCTTTCTCTCTCTTGAGTCGCCAGATGGGACTCTCCACTCTCTAGGGCCAATTTTTCCCGTTTTCATGGCATGACGGTACCACAACTTTCAAGAATGATTGGCTGATTCCTCTTTCAGCAAACCAGATCATCCACTTGTTCACAAAAAAAAACCCTACTTTTTTCAAGCTAACCAATTGGATGGCTTGAAAAAAGTAGGGTTCTTATAAACTTTAACGTTTAGACAGATTGATGCCCTGCCTAAAACAGAAAAAGACGGGGCGCTTAATAGCCGCCGCCACGACCTCCTCTGCGACCACCGCCGCCGCCGCCTCTTCCGCCTCCGCCACCACCACGTGGGGCTTGCGGCTTTGCTTCATTGACTTTCATGGGTCGACCACCTAGGTCAGCTCCATTGAATTGCTCAATCGCTGCATCAGCTTCGCTGTCAGAAGCCATTTCAATAAAAGCAAATCCTTTACTGCGGCCTGTGTCTCGATCTGTGATCAATTTCACAGATTCCACAGTTCCGCTCTGAGAAAATGTTTCTTGAATTAACGTTTCATCCGCCGTGTACGGCAAATTACCTACATACAATCGTTTCCCCATCACTGAACCTCCTTATACAAATCGTTCATCTTGCTTCAGAACCTGGTTATGAGGAAATAGGCAATCTACCGAATATCTCAAATCAGTCTCAACAAGCATCGGGAATACTAGTTAGGCGTAGAGTTACCAGAACCTGGTTTAAAATCCTAGCCGATTTCACCATGATACCTCTTTTTTCGCTCATCAGCGAGTGCTGTCAGCAGATGATTTCTGATTGAGTTTCTCCTGTTTGCCCCAGCGACCTACCCAAAGTGGCAAAATAAAGAAAAAAAAGATGGGCCCAAGCACAACCGCCAGTGGATAGGCATATCGAGGGACTTTTTGGCCTCGTTTGATCCCCTCTAAGACCAAAAGCCCAAGCCCAAGAGCGCCCATGCAGAGCCAAAAAAGACCACCAATACGAATCATGAGCCGGAAGCTACCATAATCTTTGCTTGAACCCCAAGATGATAACAGTTAGACCGTAGGCTATGAATCAAAATGGCAATTATGGTCAGTCCCAGGGTCCCGGAGTCGATGAAATTTTTGAAAAATGGTGGAAAAAAGTTGAAGAAAAATTTAGTGGCGGTGGCTCCAGAGGGGGAGGGGGAAGTCCTCCTTCTCCGGCCGGTTCTGCCAAACTCATCTTAGGCGTGCTTTTATTAATCATATTCATTTATGGTGCTTTGACCTCTTTTTATACAGTAGAACCCAAAGAGGAAGCCGTGGTCTTGCGCTTTGGAAAGTATGTATCCACCACCTCTCCGGGCTTACATTTCAAATTTCCTTTTGGAATCGATCAGGTAGAAAAACTACCCACTCGATTGGTCCTTCAACAAGAATTCGGATTTCGCACTCGAGGAACCCAAGGGAATCGGACTGTTTACGACAAACAGCAGTATGACCGTGAGTCTCAAATGCTCACAGGTGATCTCAATGTGGCGGATGTAGAGTGGGTGGTCCAATTTCAAATTGCCGACCCTAAAAAGTTTCTCTTCCACGTCAGAGAGCCTGTTAAAAACATTCGAGATGTCGCTGAATCGATCATGAGAAGGGTGGTCGGAGATCGTCTTGTGAGTGAAGTCTTAACGACAGGTAGAGTTGAAATTGCCACCGAAGCTGAACAGCTCATGCAAGAAGTCTTAGATGTGTACGACTTTGGGATCAAAGTTGTTTCCGTGAAACTCCAGGGAGTCAATCCCCCCGAGGTCGTGAAACCATCCTTCAACGACGTGAACTCCGCCAAGCAAGAGCAGGAGCAGCTGATCAACCAAGCAGAAAAAGAATACAACAAGGTCATTCCAGAAGCTCGAGGTAAAGCAGAAGAAACAATTGCACAAGCCAAGGGATACGCAGAAGCTTTGGTGAACCGAGCCAAAGGAGATGCAGAAAAGTTTGAGTCAGTTTTAACTGAATATCGACGAGCTCCCTCCATTACTCGGAAGCGGCTTTATCTAGAAACCATGGAAAAGATTTATAGCCGGTTTGAAAAATTAACGATTGTGGACCCAAAAGTGAAAGGAGTCCTTCCGGTATTCAACCCATCGAAAGTGACTTCGAGTGTAAAAAAAGAAGAATAAAATCAAAATTAGAAAACACGACCTCATCATCAAGGAAAACCGAAAATGAAACAATATAAAGCCATTCTAATGACTGGAATCGTTATCTTAGCAGCCATCTTGTTTGCCAGTTCAGCGTTTGTAGTCAGAGAAGGGCGACAAGCAATTATTACCCAATTTGGTCGCCCGATTGGGAGACCCATCACAGAAGCGGGTCTTCATTTCCGAATCCCATTAATTCAAGAAGCTCGTTTTGTGGATAAGCGGATTTTGGTTTGGGATGGTGACCCAGAGCAGATTCCAACTAAAGATAAAAAATTTATCATGGTAGACACGACAGCACGTTGGAAAATCGTAGACGCATTAAAGTTTATTCAAACAGTCGAAGACGAGCGAGGAGCACGAAACCGGCTAGACACCATCTTAGATGGTGTCACTCGTGATACGATTTCAAGTTATAATTTAGTGGAAGCGGTGAGAAACTCCAATTCGATCCTTGATAAAATCAAAGAGATTCAGGAAAAAGCGCAATTACTTAAACAAAGCAATAAAGAAAAGGCCTCGAAGGATCAATTGATATCAGAGCAAGAAGAAGTTTTTGGTGAAATTGAAGCGATCAGTCAAGGCAGAGAAAAGTTAAGTCAAGTGATTGTGGCTAAAGCTGATTCAGAACTGAAAGACCTAGGGATTCAATTAATTGATCTTCAATTACGAAGAATCGCTTACGAAGAAAGTGTTGAGCAGAAGGTTTTTGAGCGCATGATTTCAGAGCGAAAACGGTTTGCAGAGAAAATTCGCTCCATCGGTAAAGGCGAACAGGCAAAGATTCGTGGTAAAATCGATCTCGACCTTAAACGAATCCAATCCAAAGCGTATCGCAAGTCGCAAGCAATCAAAGGAAAGGCAGAAGCTAAAAGCGTTAAGATTTACGCTCAAGCGTTTTCCAAGAATCCAAGTTTTTTTGAGTTTTTAAGAACACTTGAAGCCTATGACAAATCACTCAAAAACGATGCTGACTTGATTTTATCGACTGATTCTGAATTTTTAAAGTACCTTCGGCAGGTTCGGTAGAAGCCCTCAGTAAAAAATAGTCTAACCTTGACTGTGAAACGCCACACGGTTTCCTTCAGTATCCTTGAACCAAGCGATATAGCCATGTTCACCAATGCTAGTTTTTTCCCTTAAAACAGTTCCACCTGCTTCTATAACTCGCTTCAGATAGGGATTTAGATTTTCTTGCCCATTGAAATAGACTAGGGTGCCTTGATCAGAAGGTTCATAGCCCTGACCTTGGATTAAAGCACCATGCACGTCTAAATTTTGAGTGGAGGGATCATCGCTATGGCCTGGAAATCCGGCTAATTTAAATGCCTCTCTCTCCTCAAGTTCCAGTTTTACTTCCAAAACGGTTTCATAAAATCTGACTGCTCGATTTATGTCTTTCACTGGAATTTCAAACCAATTGATTGTGTGTGGAATTTTACCGCTCATTTTCACTCCTTTAACGATCAGTTTGTTCATATCAAATTGCCTCAATGCAAACATATCGTGCATCAGAATGAAAGTCTGGGTCTGCCAAGGGAGTTTAGATTGCAGATGAGCATCTAAAAAGCGCCTTTTAAAGAGACTTATAGTCACAGGAGACGGCAAATTTAGCCCTATCTCAGCTCAAATTCCTCTTAGGTGACATAATATCCATTATCAGAACCTACTGAATTGACCTCCAACAGAAAAATACTTTGCGAATATTATGCTTCGCGTTATAATTAGAGTGTTGATCATGAATCCTTTGTTTGAACTTGTTTGAACAAAACGACAAAGGCCAGTAGGACGTCTTCAGAAAGCAACTATTCAAATTCTATCAACGCTGCCGCTTTCTTAATCCTATTGATTCGTGAACTAAAAAATCAGCTTTTTTTGCAGAGTTCACAAAAAAGGCATTTATCCGGGGGGATAAAATGAAAACGAATCATAAACTCAGCACACTTGTGATTGGACTTAGTTTTGGCTTAGTCTCCATGGGTCTTTTTCCTAATGTAGGATTTGCTGAAGACCCTGTGCCACCTGAGGATCCGTCGTGTGACACGGTCTCGTACGATAGTGTTTCAGACTATTGCGACACGTTTCAACCGACTGAAACCTATGCGAATTGCGAGAGCGATATCGATGATCACTATGTGGCCGAAGGTCATTCTGACCCAAACATCTCACACACAGAAGAAATCACAGACGTTGCTAGCCGCACAGGATTTACAGTCAGTGAAACCCGCGATCTTGTCTGTCACGGAACTGGCGCAGGAGGCGGCACTGGGAACTAATCACTCTGTGTCGACTGGAAAAAAATCTAACTTAAAACAATAAACTCGTTTTGGTTTGGAGCTCAGCTGCTTTTGATGAAACTTTCGCGTCAAAGCACTGAGCTCCTTTTTAAATTGATCCACATCACTCGGGTTGAGCGGCGAAAAAAACCATTCAAAATAAGAATAATTACGAGATTCGCCTGAGAAACTTTGTTTTTCAGAATCTAAAAATCTTTGATTGACTCTGTTAATCGTTTCTATGAACTTAGGCCCTGTATGATTAAATTTCTTCTTAATGGTTCTAGGACGTGCTCCCATGGATCGATAAAAATCGCCATGCCTTTCAAGTAATCTCAGGTCTAAAAGAAGCTCTAGTTTTTCTTGAGTTTCCGCTTCGGATAAACCAAATTTTCTCACAAACCACGCGACAGACGGTTCAAAATCCTCTAGATCAAAAGCCACTAAAAAAATAAAACAATAAGGATCTTCTGTGAACCTTTCTTGCTTTTCATTTAAATAAGGAATTCCATCTTCATCGACGGAATAAAGGTTGATCGTGTTCTCGGGTCTAGAAAATTCCTCAAAATCGATCTTCTTTTCAAAATCATGCTCTTTTAAAAAGAGTTCATAAACGGCTTCAGAGATAAACGGTTTGATTCTTCGAGCAACA
>CAYLWK010000251.1:0-3705 GCA_964387255.1 uncultured Oligoflexia bacterium | reverse complement strand
TTTTGGAAATTGAAAATCTTGTTTTCTTTCCCAGTTGAATCCGTTTAGGGACGTCGCGTAGCCAATTTGATAATTCTCACCCTTATGGCAAAACCACATGTGATAACGGTTCCCTATTTTGCGTACACAAGGACGGGCAATCGCATGTTCACCACTGTGAAGAAAGTTGATGGCAATTTGTCCGCTTCTATTCCAATTGATTCCATCTATAGAATCTGCTTGTTTTATATTATAGTAGGGATAGGTTCCATCCTTCCTTAACTCCCATCTTTCTCCCGAGACGTACCACATTCTCCAGAGATCATCTTGCTTTTCAACAGAGAGAGTAGCTGTGAGATACGGATCATATTTTGATCTAGGGAGAATGGGCGCCTCATGTACTCTTTTGAAATCAAAAGAATTATTCTTGCTAATGGCAAGGCCGGCGAACAAGTGCATTCTTACGTTTACGCCTCGATTCCATCCAACATAATAAAGAAATCTTTCATCGTTTTTTTTGACAATTTCAGTTGCAGTAACTCCATTATCATCAAACGCTCCTAACTCTCCATGAGTTAAAATAGGCGCCTCAGTGATGTAATTTATTTTCTCAGGGGAATTTAAATTCACTTCAAAAAAACCAATCTGCGATCGCCCTTGAGTATCTCGACTGCAGTAGTATACGCGAATGTCACCCCTCTGCGAATCAACAGTCTCAACCACTGGTACAGCGCTGTGCGTATGCATCCATGGCACCTGCTGATCACACTTAAAGATGGCACCAAATTTTTCCCATTTCAATTTTACTAGATCCTCTTCTGTTCTTCTGAGCGCCCTTTGATCCTGGCAGGGGTTCCTAAATAGACGCAGTTGGCTTCAGTGTTTTTCACAATCAATGCGCCAGCTCCCAAGATATTCTCTGATGCGACAGTAATATGATCGCGCAAAGTCACGTTGACACCAATAAAGCTTAGGGGCTCAATTGTGACTCCTCCAGAAACAACAATATGTGAAGCTAGAAAACAATGATCCATTATTTTAGCATGATGTCCAATATGGTTCCCACTCCAAATAATGCAATTGTTTCCAATGCTAACAAACGGCTGGATGACATTCGATTCGAAGATAAAGGTATTCTCACCTATCTTTAGGTCCGGCCAAGTGATCGCTTTAGAGCAGACATAGCTAGCAAGGTGATACCCTTTACTCTTTGCTTCTAAGTATTTTTTCTGCCTTACCTTATTCACATCCCGATAGCTCAAAGCAACGAACATGTGATTTTCTTCGGGCCGATGATATCCTTCGATTTCTTCAAATGGTATGATTGGAAGTCCATCCTGTGAGGAATCAGTGATCGAATCACCATCTACTGTGAGTGCCTTCACTTGGTAATCAGAATCATGTTTAAAATAGAACGCAATTACTTCAGCTAGCTCGCCTTTTCCGAAAATAATTAAATTCTTACTCATGCCTCACCCCCTTTGTTTATATAAATAGGTTGTGTATTCGTATAATCCATAATTATGGACGATTTGGAATTCTCGGGTGAAATTCTTCTGAATGATGTCTGTTAGCTCTTCGAACCCGAGGTGAAATGCAGCTGGCTTCTTATAATCGACTATAGGTGACATCGTATTGAAGCTAAGGGCTTTTCTACACTTCATCCAAAGATTTTGCATCACTTGCACCAAAAATAATTTCATGTCTTCTTGGCTGAGCGAGCGTTTTTGTGTGAAAATCCCGTTAATAATGGCAACGTCAAAAGTAGGAACGATTTTGGGTTCCTGGATAAGATCTCCGCAGATCCATTGATATTCAGAATAATTCTCACGACAATAAGTAATAAATTTTTCTGATAGGTCTAATCCAATATAATCAATTTTTGGAGGTGTTTTGAGCCGGTTTAAAAAGTTATTCGGAGACTCAAGATATTCAATGAGATACCCAGTGCCGCAACCTACATCCAATATCTTTATCTTCTGCCCATGGAAACAGTTCAACACACCACAGAGTGCTTCAAGTCGCTTATTTAGGTCTTCTTTTCGTGGCCAACCGACTCCTAAATGGCTATCCCCATGCTTTGCGAAACACTCCTCATAATACTTGACAATTTCCTTGTAATTCAAAGCAGTATCTCCAAAAGTTTATCTATCGTTCTATTAGCCCCTTCTCCATCGATCAAGCGTTTTCCGTTATTTGATAAAGTCTGAGTCACCTCTTTTTTGGTAAAAAAATCAAAAACTGAGCTGAGAGATTTTTTTGGATCTAAGTTTTCAACCTGCCCGAGATGTAAAACTGATCCTCCTGTGGCAAAAGCTCGTGTGTACTTTTCTTGGTCATCGGTCAAACTCAGCGTTATACTGGGGATTCCTAAGTAGGCTGCTTCAAACTTAGTGAGACCACCTGCTAAAAGAGCAAAGTCTGCCCGAGATAAAATAGAATAAAAATCCTTTGAATCTTTCTGAATACGAATTTTTAAACTCGAGCTCTTCAACCAATTAGCGAGTTTGTTCTCGTATCCTCGTTTTAAGTCAAAACCACCTAGAAAGATATCGACTTCTAATTGAGGTTCAAGAAGAGGTTGTAAGTGATGCAACAACTCTAAATAAAATGGGATACTCTCCTTCAGGTCATGTCCGCCTACAAATAGAATTCCCTTTCGGGGGGGAGCATTGTTTTGCTTCCGACTAAAAGACATCTCGTAAAATTCATTGGGCAATATGAAATAGTCAAATCCGAAACACTTATTTTTAGCTTTTGAGTAGATTTGGTTCAGTGGAGCATCCGGGGCATTAGGAAATGGAATCACGAGTAAGTCGTACGGAAAATTTACCTCACAAAAACCGTCAAACGATAGGATCGGTGAAATGTTTGCCAGTTTGGTGAGGTATTCGAGTGCCACTTTTTTCTTATCTGGCACTGCCAAAGGAGGGCGATCTAAAACGATACAAGAGGGTCGCACTTCACGGGCAATAGCATCAATCTCTTTTGTCTCACTCTGCCAGTCTAAACTGTCGCTAATCACCCTGTAGTTATCGAGGTTAGTTTTTAGGTGATCAATTAATACTCTACATGACTCGTTTATCACAAAGATTGAGTTAATTTTTCGCTGACCAAGATAACGACTAAATGAGACAGCTCTTCTGAAATGACCTGAGCCGACATTCATATTAGCCTCTAGTCGAATGATTACAGGGCGATGCAATCAGTTTTCTCCCTTAGCTAAGAGTTTCTCCTGAAGAGCGATAACCGTTGGGGTGTTCTTCACAACATAAGACGAAGTCATGGAGTTTAGAGTAAAAGCGTCACTATATCGAATTTGAATTGATAATCGAGGAGCTTGACTCTGATTGGTGCTGCTTTTGTGCACAAGGTTTTGATCAAAAAGGAGTGCCTCGTCTTCGTCCAGGAAAACAGAGGTAAATTCTTCATCCTTGAATTCTTTCTGTGTGGTAAAAGGATTCTGGGAGTTAAACGGGCGAACAGGTAAAGTACCAAGTTTATGACTGCCTGGAATGACGTCAAGGGGTCCCATTGATTTTTGATGCTGAGTCACCATGAACCAGAAAGTTACGCTCTTTTTCGACAATAACGAAAACCAGGAGTCCTGATGTATTGGAGTTAGAAAGCGCTTTTGATTTGGCCGATCGACTCTCACAATAGGCAAAGTGGACGCGATCGGTAAATCTATTCCTACCGCTTTTGCTGCATTTAAAAAAAAATGTT
>CAYLWK010000250.1:0-4197 GCA_964387255.1 uncultured Oligoflexia bacterium | reverse complement strand
AATGCATGGTTTTGATGATGCTCACGCCCAAGCAGAAAAAGGTTTTGGATTTCATTGAGGGATTTCAGAAAAAAGCGGGGTTCATGCCATCTCAAAAAGAGATTGCTCAGCATTTTGGGTTTCAGTCATTGGGGACGGTTCAAAATTATTTAACGCGGTTAGAGCGCCATGGGTTTTTAAAAAAACAGTGGAATTCCAAACGTGGAATTCAATTAGCTTCTTCTTCGAGTCGGCTTTCGGATGCCACCGCTTCTTGGTCACGTTCACAGGTCCCATCAGCAGGGGAGGGTGCTTCTGAATCAAGCATCGAGCTCCCGTTGGTGGGACGTGTGGCGGCCGGGTACCCGATTGAGGCAATTGAACAAGAATCGTTAGTAGAAGTCCCGCTTTCATTACTGCCTTCGTCTCGTCTTCCTCACTCTGAGTATTTTGTTCTTCAAGTCGAGGGGGACTCGATGATCGAGGAAGGGATTTTGGATGGAGATCATGTGGTGATCCGAAAGCAGGCTACAGCTTCAAACGGGCAAACGGTTGTTGCGATTTGGAATCAAGAAGCCACGATTAAGAAATTTTATCGACGCTCAGGTCGCATTGAACTTCATCCAGCCAATAGTGCTTATCAGCCATTTTTGATTGAGCCCAAAGATCAAAATGAGTTTGAGATTCGAGGCGTTTTGGTGAGTTTGATTCGTAAGCTTTTTTAAGTTCAGATTGATACATTTTTTTAATTCTCTTGTTGGTTTATTTTTTAATTTAAGGTTAGCAAAATGTCCTTTGATTTATCCTCGTCAGAGAGAAAAGAAGCGCTTTCTTTAGTATCCGATGCGTCTTCTTTGGATGCCTCGCATTCTTCCTTTCCACAGACACCCTCATCTCCCTCTTCGTTTCAGAAACCACAGGTGAGTGTGGATCAACTGATGAAACAAGGACTGATTCGGACTCCGGAGCGAGTGGAGGGGTATGCGTTTTCTTGGCTTCGTCACACGTCTCATGAAATCCCTAAGTCAGGAGTGGTGCAGTGGAGTGGGCTTCCTGGGAGTGGCAAGACCGAAGGGATTTTAACATTTTTAAGTGAACATCCGGAGCTCAAGGTGGCTTGGATTGAAGAGTCTATGACGGTGTATCCGTGTGCATTTGAGCAGCGTGGAGTGGATCTTGAGCGGGTGATTTTTTTGGAATCAGGGCGTAATTTTATTTGGAGTGCGCTTCAGGTTTTACGTAGTCAGTTGTTTCAAGTGGTCGTTTTAGCTCCAGAGACTTTAAAAGAGCTAAAAACTATGGATTTTAGACGGTTGCAATTAGCTTCACGACAGTCAGCGAGTACGTTGCTGTTAATGACAAACGCTCCTGATGTGATTCAATCATGGACATTTTCAATGCGACTTTGGTTTCAAAAAAAGAAGCTGAGCTTTAAACAAACGGATTTACCCTCTGAGATTCAAGTTTTAAAAGATCGATTTCAAGTGAACTATGGCTCCTAAGTCTGCTCAAAAACAATCCACCTCTTTACCGCGAGTGGCATGTCTTTATTTTGTCTTAGGTTTAGAGGCAGAGGATTTTTATTCTTTTGCGGAGAGCTGTTTTCGATTCACTCCTGTGATAGCGCTTCGAGGCACGGAAGCTATTTTTTTAAACCTAAAAGGCACGTCTGGGCTTTATTCTGAAAAAGAGTTTGTATTGCGCTTGAAAGCTTTAGCGCGACGTTTTGGGGTCGAAAAAAGTCTTGTTTTAAGTTTTGCTAAAAATGCTTCTTTAGCACTTTGCATTGCAAAAGAGCAGCGCACTCACTGGCAGCGTTTATCCATTCAAACGGCATTACCGGTATTTTTAAATCCTTTTTTAGATGAGTCGTTATCGATGCAAGATCGAGAGCGAAAGCTTGAGCGAACGATTGCAACGCTTCACCGATTGGGGGTTCAAACGCTTTTAGAGCTTGGAAAGCTTCCGGTAGAGTCTTTAGGGGCACGCTTTGGTCGAGAGTTGGTAGAGATTCATCGTTGGCTTCGTTTAGGAGCGGATCGAGTGTGGCCTCGCTTTTATCCAAGAGCAAAGCTCATGGAGCGAGTGGATCTCTATGAAGGGGGATCGTTTCGAGGGTGTGAGCAACTAGATGAGCTTTATTTTGGGGTCAAAAAAATAGTAGATCGTTTGATTTCACGCTTACGAGCACGTTTTATGAAAGCTTCTCAGTTAGAAGTGAGATTTTATTTAGAACGGTATCAGTCAATTCAGCGTCAGGAGTGGAAGCGAGGGTGGAGAGTGAATCTTTCAGTGCCTCAAGGCGCTTCACGAGGGTTATTTGCAATTTTAAAAGAGCGCATGGCGATTGAGTTTGAAAAAGTCCCTTTAGAAGCACCTGCCATTGCGCTTGAAGTGGAAGTGACGGAGATGGTGCCGGGATTTCGAGCTCAAAAGGATTTTTTTTCTCGAATCGAAGCTGAGAAAGAAGAGTGGGAAGCGCTTTGGGCACGCGTTTCCACGAAGCTTGGGAAAGAACAGATTTTTGCAGCGCAGACGGTGGATCGTTATCTTCCAGAGAAGGCTTGGCGAAAGATCATTGAAGCGCATTTTAAATCCAAAGAAAAAGAGCCATTTTCGATGCAACAGTGCTCATTAAGACCCACACGGCTTTTAAATGAGCCTATTAAGCTTCGCTGGGATTCGAAGCGATTTTTATTTTTCTCTCAAGAGCGTCATCAAAAAGGCATGTGGAAGGTCATTGACACTCAAGGCCCTGAGCGGATTTCAGGGGAGTGGTGGGATAAAGCGTTTTTTAGGGATTATTACCGCGTTTTATCAGAAACAGGGCAAGAGCTTTGGGTGTTTAAAGATCAAAAGGAGTTTTACCTACATGGGTACTTTGATTGATTGGAAGCCGGATTCTTTTGAGTTTTCAGAGTTGATCTGTAGGACTTATTATTCTTTTTTAAGAGGTGGTTCTTCTCCAGAAGAAATCGTCAATCGTGCCATTGAATTAGGACTTCCAGCGCTTGGCATTGTGGATTGGAATGGAGTGTATGCGCTTCCTAAAGTTTATCATGCACTCCAAAATGCAAAAAAAGAAAATGAAAAGCTTCCGTACAAAGAACGACGACGCATTCCTAAGTTGATTTGTGGGGCTGAGATCGCCATGGAGCCTTTTGTTGCATCTGCTATGGGGGCTGCGAAGAAACAAAGGCAAACACAAGCACAAGCACAAGCACAAGCACAAAGTAAGAACAAAAGTGATTTTGGAAGTTCATTGATTTTTTATGCACGAGATCGTGTGGGGTATGGGCTTTTATGTCGATTGATCACGGAGAGTTATCGGGATCAACCGAAAGGGGAGGCGCGGTTAACATGGAAAGCGCTTGAACGTCTTTGTTTGGAAGAGTTTTATGATGCGTCTTTGGGATTGATCTGTGTGCCTCGATTGATGGAGGAAGATCCACAAGTGAAACGTGGGTTTCATTGGGATCTTTTGCGGGAGCTTTTTCAAGGGAGATTGTATTTACCGCTTGGGCGATTTTTAGATGGAAAAGATGCGATTCGAACAGATTTTATCTTAGGGCTTTCTCGGAAGTGGAATCTTCCTGTATTCGCCACCAATGATGTGGCTTATCACTCAAAAGAACGACGAAGGCTTCATGATGTTTTATCATGCATTCGTGAGGGGGTGTCTCTTTCAGAAGCAGGGTCGTTATTGCACTCCAATGCTGAGCGGTATTTAAAGTCGCATGTGCATATGAAGGAGCTTTTTTCTGATTTACCGAAGGCTTTAGAAAAAACGCAATCGATTGTAGAGGCATGTGCGTTTGAGCTTTCAGAGCTTCGGTATCAGTATCCTACGGAGTGGGTGCCTAAAGGGATGAGCTCAGATGCGTATTTAGAGCAAAAAGTCTGGGAAGGCGCGCAGCGTCGTTACCCTCGGTCAGTGCCTTTGAACGTGCAAGCTCAGATTCAACATGAATTAAACTTAGTAAGAAAGCTTCAGTATGCAGATTATTTTTTAACCATCTGGGAGATTGTGGATTTTGCCCGGTCTAAAGGGATTTTATGTCAAGGGCGGGGATCTGCTGCGAATTCTGCTATTTGTTATTGTTTAGGAATCACGGCAGTGGATCCGGTTCGAATGGGTCTTTTGTTCGAGCGTTTTATTTCAGCTGAGCGGGATGAGCCTCCTGATATTGATGTGGATTTTGAAAGTGAACGACGAGA
>CAYLWK010000249.1:0-4120 GCA_964387255.1 uncultured Oligoflexia bacterium | reverse complement strand
GAATAAAATAAAAAAAATCTAGGAGATAGTCTTATCATCAATCCATCAAATCCAAGTCGGTTGAATAGTCACCACCGATTAAAAAACCTCGCTCCCTTAGGTTAGGCTTATTATATTTTAAAGGCGAGTAGTTCTCTTTAACATTTTCAGTGGCATACCGGTACACTGCGTCTCCTGCAGCAAGATCCCATTCCATGCTAGGGGCAGTTCGAATATAAAAATGAGCTTTTGCTTGTGCAAGTGCGCAGAACTTCAACGAACTCCCAACCTTAATTTTTTTAGTGACTTCAAACTGCTTTAGTGGATCTTCAAGATCTGCCTTGGATTCATGACTTCGGCTTTCAACCACTACGACTTCCTGAGCAGGCTGCGGTTGAGTGTAAATGAGTGGTTTCCTCTCACCATCTATAGCAGAAATCTCAAAACTTCCTTTACCTTGAACCCCAACGAAGGTCTCTTGACTTACTGGCACAAAAACAACTCCCATAATGGGTTTTTGATTCTCAATCACTGCAATATTGACAGTAAATTCTCCATTTTTCTTCAAAAACTCCTTCGTACCATCTAAAGCATCGACCAAAAAGTAGCGATTCCACTGTTTTCTTTCCGCAAAAGTTGCAAGCGGACTTTCCTCAGAAACAATGGGAACCTGCGGATTCAGTTTTTTTAGCTCATTTCTAATAAAATGATCGGCTACCTCATCTGCAATCGTAAATGGAGACCCATCTGCTTTCATTTGCACTTGTTTGGGGTCCTCATGATAGATTGTGAGAATTTTCTCACCCGCCATTTGTGCAATTTCGATCACTTTTTCAATGTTAATTTTATCCATACTTACCTCCTTGCTCGCTAGAGTCATCGGTGAATGATCAATCGGGCACCCTTTTGAAAAGTGAGGTACGACCAGATCCAATCTAATAAAACAAAAATTCGGTTTCGAAAGCCAACTAGGTATAAAATATGGACCAAAGACCAAACGAACCAACCAAACAGCCCAGAGAACCTTAGTTTGCCTACTTCACCCACAGCATACGTTCTTCCAACTGTGGCAAGCATTCCCTTATCAAAATACTTAAACTTCTTACGCTCTCTTTTTTCGCCTCGATTGATTTCATCTTTAATGAGCTTACCTACAAATCTTCCTTGTTGTATAGCAACGGGTGCCACTCCTGCTAAAGATTCCCCAGTCTCTGTATGGCGAAAGTCTGCTGCATCACCAATCACAAAAACTTCAGGGTGACCAGGAAGTGAGCAATCGGGTTCCACCGGTATTTTACCTGATTTTTTTGACTCAATGTTAAACCATTGAGAGAGGTGCGGCACATTGACTCCTGCTGCCCAAATCACAAAGCTTGATTCAATTTTTTCATCAGTATCGAGCCTCAGCGAGTCCTCTTTTATTTCAGTGACCCGTTTTCCCAAGATAACTTCAACTCCCATCTTCTCAAGCTTTTGTTTTACTTTCCTAGACAAGTTTGGATGCATTCCTGCCAAAAGGCGCTCTCCAGCCTCAATCAGGATGACTTTTGAGTGACTTGGGTCAATCTTCCGAAAATCTCTCCTCAGAGTCACCCTTGAAAGCTCGCTGATTGCTCCAGCAAGTTCAACACCCGTCGGCCCTCCTCCAATAATGATAAAATTCATCTTCGGGTCAGCGCGATCTAGTTCGCTTTGAACTTCTGCCTTTTCAAACGTTTCTAAAATTTTCCGTCGTATGAGAGTTGCATCGGGAATATCTTTTAAACTGGGTGCCTTGGACGCCCAGTCAGAGTGGCCAAAATAATTTGCGCCTGCTCCAGTCGCAACCACACAATAATCGTAACTGAGACTTGAATTGGATAGTTTGACCATTCTTTTTTCTAGGTCGATGTTTTTTACCTGATCTTGATAAACGGTGATGTGATCTTGATGACTAAAAAGCGTACGGATCGGTTGTGCAATCTGAGAGGGAGACAGACCTGCAGTTGCAACTTGATATAAAAGGGGTTGAAACAAATGATGATTGTTTTGATCCACCAATGTCACTTCAGCATCAACGCATCCGAGTTTCCGTGCTGCATTGAGCCCCCCGAATCCTGCGCCAATCACAATCACTCGCTTTTTTTCTCTCATAGATGCACGCTACCATTAGGCAGCTGGAAACCCCAGTGCTTCCCATGAGCTAGCGTTTGAGCTGCCGATCAAATCAGATTGAAACTCTCAGAATTTGAGATGGGACTACCTCTCTGAACGCCTCTAAGGTATGCTCAGGCTCATGCGATTGAAACTCATGGTCCTAATAGCACTTTTGGGTGCAGGTTGTGGCGAAGCCACGAATCAATGCGTCGTGAACCTAGGAACCACAAGCGATGGTGCTGAACGAGACATCCACGACACCAACAACCTTGATTTTGCTCAATCATTTCAGTTGGACTCTGCAGCAACCGTTTCGAGCCTTGGAATCTATGTAAAAAAAGGGGGATCTGAGAGTTTTGAAAGTGGAGATCAGCTCACCATTGCAATTCATGCCTCAGACGGATCAGGAAACCCTGACACCACTGCACTTAGTGTCACAACTACCTTAGATTACCTGGATCTAAACAATTTAAGTGACTCTGCCAGATACCTCACCGTTACTCTGAGCAGCGAAGTGAATTTATCAGCTGGCACGACTTACTGGGTTGTGGTTGATGGATCTTATGGAGCGACTGAAGATCATTTTGTGACTTGGGTGGGCAACTCCACTAATACTTATGAAGATGGCAGTGCCAATCAGCGTAACACCACGCCTTCTTGGTTAGGTGAGGTCGCTGATGATGGCAGCAAAACGCCCGCTGCTTTGAAAGATTTTTTATTTCGTTTAGGGTGTCAATGATTTGAAGGTTCGTTTCTTAGTAAAAAACATTCTTGCTCTACTCATCGCAACGGGCTGTGGAAACCTAGAGACTCGTGTGTCCGAGCCGGTTCAAGCACAGGGCTGCACTAACGACACTGCAATCATTTTGGTTTGGGACACTGTTTTTGAAAACTACTGCGGCTGTGAGGGCACTAACCAAAATGGAACTTTTCAAACTCCCGGAACCCCCCTCGTTTGCCAAGTGAGTCAGGGAAAAACGGTTTTTTTCTATTTTGTAGGAACTGTGACATTCCATCAGATTATTTCAACAGACTCACCTGAGAAATTTTTGCCCAGTATGATTCAATCCACGACGGCAGAGAATCGTCCTTGGGGGTATTCGGTGCAGATCAGTGAAAGTGGAACTACCTATAATTACCAAGATCATTTTAACGATCAAATGGTAGGTCAGATCGTCGTCCCGTAAGTTTTTACTTTTAATCCTTAAGCCGGCATTTTTTTCTGATGTCAGAAATCCTTCGAAGAAAAATAAGGTTGTTTATCAATCCATCAGTCTTGGGTGATCATTTTCTTTAGTTCTTAAGAGGTCTCGCCGATGAGATAGATATCAGAGGCTAATCCAAGGAGGGACAAACAATGGCCGATTCAAAATCAAAACAAAAACCAAAATCTCAAAAGATTCACAACATTCCGGAAACAACCGAAGTTCTTTATCAAAAAATCGGAGACCGTTGGTACGCATTTTCTGTAGTTGAAGACGAAGTGTTTTATGGATCAATTACTCCGGATGAGCTCGAACAACTAAGAAAGCAAGAAAAAATAAAAAATTTATAAGAAGCTTCATTCATGGCAAAAAGAAACAAGACTCAACTCAGTCAAAAAAAGACCAATGAAGACTTTAAGCTCTATAAAGACGAGCTGAAGGAAATGGTTGAGCTAAAAAAAGAAATCGAAATTCTCAAGCAAAGCATTGCTAAAGAAGTCAAAAAATCTCCCGAAAAAGTCGGACAAGCTATTATAGAAGTGATTCGAAAGAATAAAAAAAGTAGAAAGAAAGCATCTTAGTTCGTTTGTCCTTCTAAAGATTCTTGCAGCACCTAACAAATATTTTTCACACCTTTGGTGATGACTCTACTCATTTACTTCAAATAAAATAAAACATTTTAATAGATTCCCACGGGCAAGCCCGTGGTCCTTACCGTTACAGCTTCATACGAAGCTGACCTGAATCCTGGTGTCCCTGGTGTTCAACATAGTTTTTAATGATTTGTTCATTTGTCCCTA
>CAYLWK010000248.1:0-2742 GCA_964387255.1 uncultured Oligoflexia bacterium | reverse complement strand
CGTAAAGGGTAAAACCATTAAGAAAAAAATCATTGTCCCAAACAAACTAGTAAATATCGTTGTAGCCTAACGGTTAAGGCGCCCTAGAAAGGAACGCAAGATGCGAGTAGCTTATTTGATTTCTGATGAGTTTGAAAAGCAAATCGAAGACAAACCATTCATTGAGGAATACGCTTTATTCAAACCTTTTTTTGAAGAAAGGCAGGCACAGTTTGAAAAAGTGATTTGGAGTGATCCAGGGGTGGATTGGTCAGGTTATGACCGAGTGATTCCAAAAGCAGTTTGGGATTATTTTAATCGCCCCGAGGAATTTAAGGCTTATTTAGAAGAAATGAAACAATCCAAGATTCCTTTTGTGAATTCGATTCCGACGATTCAGTGGAATTTAGAAAAGGTTTATCTCGATGAGATTCAAAAAAAAGGACTTCCAGTTTTAGAAAATCAGTTTATCGAAAAAGGAAGTTCTTTTCAGTTAAAAGACTTTGATCGATGGCCAGAACGCGAGAAATTGATTTTAAAGCCCTCGATTTCAGGAGCTTCAAAAAATACGATTGTCACACCCAGGCATGAACTTCATCATCACCAGGCGCTAGCAGATGAGATCTTATCAGAGGCTCACTTGATGATTCAGCCATTTTATCCGGAAGTAAGTGAGGAAGGTGAGTATTCATTTTTCTTTTTTGGTGGAGAGTTAAGTCATGCAGTGAGAAAAGTCCCCGTGAAGGGAGATTTTCGGGCAAACCCTTTTTTTCATGCAGAAACGCTTCGCTATGATCCGACAGAGTCTGAAGTGAGCCAAATGAAAAAAACGATTGCTTGTGCCCCTGAAGAAGTGGCTTACGCGAGAGTGGACGTCCTTCGAGTGGCCGGTGAGATGCGATGCGTGGAGCTTGAGTTGATTGAGCCTTATTTGTTTTTTGAAGGAGCAAAGGATCAGGAAAAATCAGCTCGGCTTTTTGTGAGTGCTATTTTAGAAGCAACTGTCAGTTAAGCTTATTTCTGATTTTGTTCGATGATCTCAACGACCTTTTCTTGACTCAAAGCCTTGGGGTCTTCCAGCTCTTTTGGGAGACGGACATTTTTTGACCCGTATTTGATATAGGGCCCATACATGCCTTCAAGCAGTGCAATTTTCTTTTTCGTTTTTGGATGAGGCTTAAACTCTTTAAGGACTTTAGAGCCACGCCGTCTTTTCTTTTCTTCTGCAAAAATTTCTAGGGCGCGCTTGAGACCTATTTCATAAACGTCATCTTCTTTTTTAAGAGATCTGAAATCATCTTGGTGAACCACATAGGGCCCGAAACGCCCACGATTTGCAGTGATTGGTTCGCCAGTTTCAGGGTGATTCCCTAAGACTCTAGGGAGGCTTAATATTTTTACGGCTTCTTCAAGGCTGATCGTTCGATAGTCAATTTCTTTTGGGACTGAAGCTCTTCTCGGCTTTTCTTCGCCTTCTTTTGCTTCGCCTAGCTGTAAATAAGGACCATAGCGGCCCAAAAGGCAGTAGATCTTATCTCCTGTTTCGGGATGGGTTCCAATGGGCTCGGGGCCTTTCTCTGCACGCTCGATGATTTCCAGGAGAAACTCACGAGTGAGATCTGCTGGAGCCAGGTCTTCGGGGATGGATGCACGGACTTCTTCGCCGTCTTTCCCCTTTTTGACCATATAAGCACCAAAGCGACCCACGAGGATATCAATATCATCTCCAAGATCAAAAAGTTTGATTTTACGAGCTTCTTTGGCATCGATTTTTTTCTCAGTCGTGTCAACTGCGTTTCGAAGCCCTTCTTTTCCTGAATAAAAGCCTTTTAGGTAAGGGAGCCATTCCATTTCACCGGCAGCGATTTCATCTAAAGACTCTTCCATGTTCGAGGTGAACTGATAATCCACTAATGATGGAAAATATTTTTCTAAAAGTGACACAACTGCAAATCCTGTGAGAGATGGGACCAACGCATTGCCCACCTTCACAGCATACTTTCGCTCTAAAATTGTTCCAATAATCGTCGCGTACGTTGATGGACGTCCTACGCCTTCTTTTTCTAATCGCTGCACAATGGAGGCCTCAGTAAATCGAGCTACGGGCTTTGTTTCGTGCGAGAGAGCCTCAACAGAATTCGGTTTCAGCTGATCTCCCTTTTCAAGCGGTGGAAGGATGCTTTCCTTTAAGCTGTCTTCATCTAAGGAGTAAACTTTCAAAAACCCAGGAAATTCAATTCGAGTTCCAGTGGCAGAAAATAAAGCTTCTCCTGCTTTAATTCTAGCAGAGACAGATAGTTTTTTTGCGTCTGCCATTTGAGTGGCCATCGTTCGCTTCCAAATGAGTTCATAAAGTTTCGCTGGCTTTCCGGTGAGCCCAGCTTGTTTTGGGTGAATTGGAAAATTCCCAGCGGGTCGAATCGCCTCGTGGGCTTCTTGAGCAGATTTTGACTTGGAGCTGTATTGTCGAGGTTTTTCAGAGAGATAAGACTTTCCATAAAGATCTTCTATAGATTTACGAGTTCCTTCGATCGCTTCTTTCGAGAGATTCGGGCTATCCGTTCTCATATAAGTGATGAGACCTTGCTCATAAAGGGATTGAGCCACCCGCATCGTTTCGCGGGCAGAGAGTCCGAGTTTCTTGTTTCCTTCTTGCTGCAACGTCGAGGTAATAAAAGGAGGGGAGGGGCGTGATGTGGAGGTTTTTTCCTCTACTGAGATCACTTCCCATTTTCCCTTTTCAATGGATTTGACTAGTTTTTT
>CAYLWK010000247.1:0-3926 GCA_964387255.1 uncultured Oligoflexia bacterium | reverse complement strand
GGCTTGCCGAAGGTGACTGTAGAATTTAGGTAAACCGAGAAGACCATCGCCCCTAGCAGTGTAAAATGCACCATTGTGCTTTTCAGGTTAACGTCAGACAAAAATAAGTTTTTAAAACGCCTCACTCATTCACCTCAGAAAGTGCACTATCACAATTGTGACCCCAGTGGCATTGAAACTATTTTCGAACCGGACTCTAGTCTTTTAGTTTCAATCTGATAAATTGAAGAAATGCATTCCATACTCACCGATGTTTTAATTTTTACGGCCTCTGCTTCGATTTTAGTTCCAGTGTTTCGGAAGTATCAATTAGGGTCCATTTTGGCTTACTTATTTGCTGGGATTTTAATTGGTCCGTACGTCTTATCAATGATTGAAGATCCAGAGGTGATTCTTCATTTCAGTGAACTAGGAGTTGTATTTCTTCTATTTCTGATTGGCCTGGAGTTGGCTCCTAGTAAGCTATGGCAGCTTAGGAGGAGTATTTTTGGCTTGGGGCTGAGCCAGGTTCTGGTAACGGGTCTTGTTTTGATGGGCCTAGGGAAGCTTCTTGGGCTCTCTACACCGCTATCTTATATTGCGGGATTCGGATTGGCCTTATCTTCAACGGCTTTTGCCATTCAGATATTGCAAGAAAATCGTCAACTATCAACGACGCATGGGCGTGGATCATTTTCCATTTTAATGTTTCAAGATCTTGCGGTTGTGCCTCTGCTGGCATCTTTAACACTTTTTTCATCAGAGACCTCGATTGGGATCCATCCTTTGAAACTCCTCAAAATGGTTGCAGCTGTAGTGATTCTAATTGTGATTGGACGGTTTCTCATCAGGCATGTTCTTCGTGCTATTGCAGACTCTAAAACTCAAGAAGTCTTCACTGCACTAGCTTTATTTTTAGTGCTGGGGACTGCTGTATTTTTAGAATCGATTGGACTCTCCATGGGCATGGGGGCTTTTTTGGCAGGCGTTCTCCTTGCAGACTCAGAATATCGTCATGAACTAGAAATCAACCTACTTCCATTCAAAGGTCTTTTATTAGGTCTTTTTTTTATTGCCGTTGGAATGTCCTTAAAATTACCAATCTTAATTCAACGTCCTCTTGAGATCGTCTCAGTCACGGCAGTACTCATTGGAATCAAGGCTGTGATAGTTTTCGCACTGGCCTTATTTTGGAAGTTTCCGAAAGAATCTGCTCGAAATATGGCATTCACATTGTTTCAAGGTGGCGAATTTGCATTTGTTATTTTTAGCGCTGCACTTGCTCAAGGTTTGATGAATCAAGAGCAAGCCAGTGTTTTAACTGCAGCTGTGACACTCAGTATGGCTTGCACACCTTTTTTATTTTCTTTTAATCAGAAAAGGCTTCGACAATTTTCAGAACTTTCAGAGAGACCTTATGATGTGAATCCATCCGAGCATGCTCAAGTGGTGATTGCGGGATATGGTCGTTTCGGTCAAATCGTTGCTCGAGTTTTAAGTAGTCAAAATATCTCATTCACTATTTTAGAGCATAGTGCTGCACAAGTAGAGACTGCTAGAAAATATGGAACAAAAGTTTTTTATGGAGACGCATCAAGAGAAGATATTCTAAAAGCAGCCCGCGTTGATGAAGCAGAAATTTTTGTCTTGGCAATTGATCAACCTGAAAAGTCAGTTGAAACAGCAAAAATCGTTAAGAAAAACTTTCCACATGTAGAGATTGTCGCACGAGCTCGTAATCGTCAGCATGCCTTGGATCTAATGGAAGCGGGTGTTGAAAAAATTCATCGTGAAACCTTGCTCACAAGCTTAGAAGTCAGCAAAGAGGTTTTATTAATTCAAGGATTCCCACGTGAAAAAATTAATCATAAACTTGCGCAATTTGTTCAACATGATCGTCAGACTTTAAAAAAACAATACGATCATAGAAACGATGAGAGCAAAATGGTTTCATTGACGATTCAAGCAGCCGAAGAGCTTGATTTGATTTTAAGTGAAGATAAAGTTTTAAAGGAAAAGACGCAAGAACCTGCAGTACCAGCCTCTTAGGATTTCAGGTCGACACCAAGTATACTCCCTTCGATTAAATCTGTCAGAGCTGGTTTAGGCACTCCATTTTTTAAAAAAACTTTACCAGCGATTGCAAGAACGACAGCGTCACAATAGTCTGCGTCTTGAAAACGGCCATACCATTTTTTGGAAATTTCAATGGATGAGTCAAATGTTTGAATTAAAGATTTTAACTTTTCTTTTTTCCTATTCTTTTGATTTAAAAGTATTTTCCAATAGTAGGAAGGATAGCCTTCAAAGAAATGAAAAACTGTGTCTGAATGGTCAGTATGAGGCCAGAAGCTAAACCATTGAGAATCTTGAGAGGAAAGAGCCAGTTCTTTCCAGATTCGAAAGGTTCCAGTTTGAATATTTTTTTGAAAAGGATGCGTTTGAAACACTGAGTTCGCTTTAATTTTTTCTTCAACAATTCTTTTGGGGTATTTGTTTTCAGTGCTTTTGATGCCATAAAAATCCTGAAGCACCTTTTTGAAAAAAAGTGAAGCCGTATCTCTTCCAAATGACTTTTTTGCTTTGAACGCAGCAGCTTCCTTTAGAAGTTCGTAAAACTCTAAGTTTGATTGAAGTTGATGCTTGGGTAGCCCAGAGACGCAGTCGATGACAATCGCAGTTTTTTGAATGGGGTGGGGACTCGATTGAGATTCAATAGCGGCTTTAAGGGTAGTTTCATTGATTTTTGATAAGCTAAACAAAGAGAGCGACCATTTTTTTTGCTCTGATTTTGAGTGGGAGCGTGCAAGAGAGCGAAGGAGACAGCATTTTAAGGGCCTTGGATCCTTTTGATTCGCTTTAAGCGCCCCTGTTTGATCAATTCCTATAAAGTGAGAAAACTGAGTTTTACTCATTTTTTTTTGATCTTCTTAGGAGGGGCACCCTCTTGAGGTAGCAGTGACGCATTTCCTTGACCTAGAAGGATTTCAAGATGCATGGAAAGTCCTTGAAGGAGTTGCTGAGCCGATTCGGTCCATTGAATGAGCTTGGTGAGTCGTTCTTGTTGGAGGGGTAATGAATCCTTAGCTTTCACATTTAGGGCTTTCGCTTCTTTGAGCGCACTTTCCACCAATACGGACTCACGAGTTTTTAAAATCGATTGAATAACTTCTAGAACATTTGGGTTTGCTTGGAAATGCTTGGCTTTTTTATTTCTCTCAGTAGGGTTTCTCAAAATAAGCTGATGGCGTATCATTTCGTTTAGAGCTGAGCTCACTAGGGCTTTGGAGACTTTCAGGGTTTGAGCAATTTCGGTAGGTTGCAGTGCCTGCTGGGATAAATACAGTACTGTCCAGATTTGGCCATGGATCCTTCTAAATCCCCAATAGCGGATAAAATCACCAATGGAATTTGCTAAAGGCTGAATATCATTCAATTTTTTCATAGTACTGCCGATTGTTAATACTAGTATGAATTATTTTATCGCAAAGCACAACTGTTTCAGGTAGCCTAAAATTATGAAGATTATTTTTCTACCGGGCATTGGAGCAGATTGGCGACTGTTTCGCGATCAGCTTCAGTTTTTTCAAAAAGACCCCTCTCGGATCCAAGCGCTGGTTCCAAGTTGGCCGAAGCCTCGTACGGATGAAGGCTTGTCGGACTATGCTAAGCGCTGGATTGAACAGGACGCTTCTCTTTTTAATGACGACTTTTGTTTAGTTGGAATGTCCTTTGGGGGGCAAGTTGCTATCGATCTAGCAAGGTGGAGTCATCCTCAAGCACTCTTTTTGATTTCAAGTTATCGAAAAGGAAGTGAAATACCGACGGCTTTTAAGCTCCAAGCTAAATTAGCTCAAACTCTCCCCGACCAGGTGATCCGACTCGGTCTAACAACGATTGGAATGAGCACCATCTGTGCTCAAGAGAGTCTTCATTCCAATCAAGAA
>CAYLWK010000246.1:0-6866 GCA_964387255.1 uncultured Oligoflexia bacterium | reverse complement strand
TCAACGAGAAACCATTTGTTTTTGGAGCCGATCCACAGGATCACCTCTGGCACCTGCCATCGTTTGGCAAGACCGCAGAACCGCATCCCAATGCCAAGCTCTTAAAAATCAAGGCCTTGAAAAAACTATTCAAGAAAAAACTGGATTGCTCTTGGATCCCTATTTTTCGGCTACCAAAATCGCCTGGGCACTTGAAAACTGGGGAGTGGTTGAACGAGCGCTAAAGTCAGGGGATCTAGCCATGGGCACGATTGAAAGTTATCTCATCTCACGGCTCACACAAGGAAAGGGGCACTTTACAGAACCCAGTAACGCGTCCAGAACACTTTGCTATGATTTAAAAAAAGGAGCTTGGGACGAGGAACTGACAAAAATTTTTAAAGTTCCTATTGAATGTCTCCCGACAATTAAACCTTCCATAGGAGAATTTGCCAAAACAAAAGGTGTGGAAGGACTACCCGACGGAATCCCTGTCACTGGAGTTTTGGGAGATCAACAATCTGCATTGATGGGACAAACGTGTTTTCAAGAGGGCCAAGCCAAATGTACCTATGGAACAGGCGCCTTTTTGCTTTTGAATACAGGTTCCACTCCTGTCTATAGTCGCCACAAGCTCTTAACCACCGTTGCATGGCGAGATCAAAATCACGAAGACACATTTGCTTTAGAGGGAAGCACGTTCATCGCAGGTGCTGCCGTGCAGTGGCTTCGTGATGGATTGAAAATGATCAAAACCGCTAAGGAAGTGGAAGCGCTGGCGCTTGAAGTGGAATCAAGCGAAGGCGTGGTCGTTGTTCCATGCTTCACCGGCCTCAGTGCTCCCTATTGGGACCCAGAGGCGAGAGCATCAATTACCGGAATTACACGAGGGACTACTCGAGCTCACATCGCACGTGCAACCTTAGAGGGAATTGCACTTCAAAATACCGATCTTTTAACTGCAATGAAAAAAGATTTAAAAAAACCGCTTCTAACTCTTAATGTTGATGGCGGTGCAGCGGCAAATGACTTTCTTATGCAGTTTCAAAGTGATGTGCTTGATGTAAAACTTGTGCGCCCAAAGTACCTTGGGACCACTTCGATGGGAGCCATTTTTGCAGCTGGATTGGGCTGCGGCTTATGGAAGGACTTTGAAGCAGTGAAACAAGCTTGGGAAAAAGACCAAGACTTCGAACCTAAAATGACATCGAAAGAGCGCCAAGACACTTTAGCGCAGTGGGACCTGGCGATCCGACGCACTCGGTTGAGATGACATTGAAAGAGCTGAGGTTTGAAAAACTTTTTTTAAATCTCCTACTGTTTCAACACAAGCTAACTTGATTCCTTGAATCTTTTCACAGCGTTTTTTTGCAGCTTTTGGGATCACAGCGACTTTAAACCCTAGTTTCTGTGCTTCTTGAATTCGAATCTCAGGTTGAGTCACATTTCTTACCTCGCCGGTAAGTCCTACTTCGCCTAAAAATAGCCAGTCTCTGGGAAGATCAATTTCCTCGTAACTTGACCAAATTGCAGCTGCAGCAGCTAAGTCACATGCAGGTTCAGCCAGTCGAAGTCCGCCAGCAACATTAAAAAACAAGTCCCGCTCAGCGAGCTTCAAGTTCAAATGACGCTCTAAAATTGCAGCAAGTAAAGACACTCTAGAGGCATCTAACCCCACCGCGGTTCGTCTTGGAAAATTTAATGAAGAAGGTGCGACGAGCGCTTGAAGTTCCACTAGTAGCGCTCGAGAGCCCTCAAGAGAGCTACCGATAGCTGTTCCTGAGACGTCTATTGATCTTTCGCTTAAAAACAAGGAAGATGGGTTTTTGACTTCTTTTAACCCTTCTCCTTCCATCTCAAATACACCGAGCTCTTTGGTACTGCCAAATCTATTTTTTACCGTGCGTAGCAGTCGATAATGGAGCGCAGTGTCTCCTTCAAAATAAAGGACCGTATCAACCATGTGCTCAATCACTTTTGGACCTGCAATCCCACCTTCTTTCGTGACATGCCCCACTAAAAACACTGCAATTGATTTCTGTTTTGCCAAGTTCATGAGCTGATAAGAAACCTCTCGAACTTGAGTCACACTTCCTGGCGCTGATTCTACTTCTTCACTTGAAAAAGTTTGCAGCGAATCGATGATTAAAACACCCGGTTGATGTTTCTTTACCAAGCCCATCACCGATTCAATTTGAGTTTGAGCGCTTAGCAAGATCCGATCGTTTGCCGTGCATCCCAAGCGTTTGGCTCGAGATTGTATTTGTTGAACCGACTCCTCTCCACTCACGTATAAAAGCTTAAACTCTTGGCTTGGCTGGGCCGTCACAATCCCCTGAAGCATCTGCAGCAAAAGAGTGCTTTTCCCAATGCCTGGATCTCCTCCCAAAAGCACAAATCCATCAGAAACAAGACCACCACCTAAAACACGATCTAACTCCCCTATTCCAGTAGAAAGCCGCTGTTCACTCGCCTCTTCCGAAGATAATCTAGCGGTCCCCAATGACACTGCATCTAAAGAGATTGACGACTCCAGACTCACATTCGAGTGAGAACCCGAAACTGGAATTTTCTCTTCTACCAAGGAATTCCACTCACCGCAGTGAAGGCATCGTCCTACCCACTTAGCCGCCTCATTTCCACAGGATTGACAAAAATAAACTGTTTTTTTCTTTTTCGATTTTGCCATAGGAGAGTCTCTTTTCTTGGTACCAGAATCGCAGGAAATCTCACTTTACCTTCCAACGAGGCTAGCCGATACTCTCAATGATGGGCAAGTATTTTTGGGAAAATGAACCTGAATCTGACGACTTAAATGAGTCTAAAAGCAAGACTGCTCAATCTGATCCAAATCAAACTCTAAAAAATAAAATAGAATCTACTAGTTTATTGATTGATCAGTGTGATCATAAATATCAACAGTTTTTTACTGGCTATGAGAAACGACCTCCAATCGATTTAAGAAAGCGCCTGGAGAAGCTCATGGAGCAAATCACAAAAGAACCGAAATCCACTCCATCGTTAAAATTTCTCTATCAATCACTTCATTCTAAAATGGTGACTTATCGTGAAAAATGGGATCGTCTTTTAAAGAAATCTGAATTGTCGTAATCACTGAAGCATTGATCGAAACTCATCTTCAGTGATAATTTTAACTCCAAGTTTGACTGCCTTTTCATATTTTGACCCTGCCGCCTCACCTGCTAAAACAAAATCCGTCTTCTTTGACACACTTCCAGAGACCTTTCCACCATGAGTTTCAATCAGTTGAGTGGCTTCAGAGCGACTCAACGTGGGAAGGGATCCCGTTAGCACAAAGATTTTCGCCTTTAAGGCCGCTTGTTCAGAAATCTTAGGCGGGAGTTTTGGTTTGACAACTTTTAAAAGATTTTTAACCTCTTGAATAGACTCATCATCATGAAAAAAAGCACACACACTTTTAGCCACCTCAGGACCAATATCAGGTATCTCAATTAGGTCATTTTCAGTGACTTCAAATAAGGGTTTCATCGAACGAAACTCATTCGCGAGTAGCTTAGCAGTCCGTGTCCCAACAAAACGAATTCCCAAAGCATAAATTAGACGATCTAAATCTGGCTCACGTTTAGACTGAATGGATCGAACTGCATTTTCACTCGACTTATCTTTAAATCCTTCAAGCTTCAAAAAATCTTCTTTTTTCAACTTAAAAAAATCTGAAAACTCATGCACCCATCCCTCGTCAACTAACACCTCGACAGTACTCGGTCCTACCCCTTCGAAATTCATCGCACCTTTTGAAATAAAGTGCTTGTATCGCTCGATCACTTTTGCTGGGCACTTTTTATTTAGACAGCGATAAACAGCTTCGCCTTCTTTCTTTTCTATTTTTGAATGACAGGCAGGACAAGTCTTGGGCATTTTAAAAATCGTTTCTTTTCCTGTTCGTAATTTGCTAATAGAATGAACCACTTCAGGAATCACATCCCCTGCTCTTTGAATTAAAATTTTATCGCCTATTCGAATATCTTTTCGTCGAATTTCGTCTTCATTATGCAACGTGGCTCGCTTTACAATCGCTCCACCTAAATTAACTGGTTCCACCAGAGCCACCGGCGTGATTGCTCCGGTTCTCCCTACTTGAACAAAAATAGATGTTACTCGTGTAGTCTCTTGACGTGCTGGAAACTTAAGTGCAATCATTCCTCTTGGGTTTCTTGAAATGTAGCCCGCTTGATCAATTTCTCTAAAAGAGTTTAATTTGACAACAATGCCATCAATCTCATACTCAAGCCGATCTCTTTCTTTTTCTAACTCACGGTAAAAGTTAAGAACCTCATTCGGGCCCTCACAAACCTTTTTATAAGAACCAACACGAAATCCCCATTCCAGTAACTTTTGTTCAAACATTTCAAATGAGTCGATTTTTATTCCCTGAACCTCACCGATTCCATAGGAAAAAACCTGTAAAGGACGGGCAGCGGTAATTTTAGGATCAAGCTGGCGAATGGTGCCAGCTGCCGCATTTCTAGGGTTTGAAAATACTTTTTGATTTTTTTTAAGTTGTTCTCGATTAAGATTTTCGAATGCCTCAATAGGAAAAATCACCTCACCTCGAATTTCAATGAGTTGAGGTGGTTTCTTTGTATTCAGACGAAGTGGGACACTTTTGATGGTTTTTACGTTGAGAGTGACGTCCTCACCCTCTACTCCATTTCCGCGTGTTCCTGCGCTTATTAAAATTCCTTTTTCATAAGTCAAATTAATGGAAAGTCCGTCAAACTTGACCTCACAAAAATATTCCAATGACTTTGTGGATTCAATTTCAAGCAGTCGCTTGACACGTTCATCAAATTGAATGAACTCTTCTTCTCCCATTGCATTAGCGAGAGAGAGCATCGGTTGGCGGTGCCTTATTTTCTTAAACTTTTCGAGCGGTTGCCCACTGACCCTCTGGGTGGGAGAATCCTCGAGTGCGAGTTCTGGATATTTTTGCTCTAGTTCCTGAAGTTTTTTTAGCTTTCGATCGTACTCCGCATCTGAGGCAATCGGATCATCTAGAACATAATAGTGATGATCCAGGGCTTGGATTTCCTGAACGAGTGATGATATTTCAGATTGAATTTTCTTACGCTCGGCCATAGCAATGGCGATTATCTTAAACGAGTTTTCAAGAGTTCTCTAGAGATAATAAAGTAGACTTGGCACAAAAAGCACACTTTGATGAGAAACATTTGATGTACTGCCAAGGTCAAGTCCATTTTCATAAACCTCAAACCCAACCTGAATCACAAGTCTCTGTTTCCATCGATAATAACCACCTACCGTAAAAGACACGTCTGTCACTCCAGTGGTATCGCCAGCGACAAAACCTGACTGTGTTCCACTTTTAATGAGACCTAAATCAAGTCGCATGACAGCGCCGAAATGATCTCGAATCGGAAGTTCTCCACCCACGCCAATGAAAACAGAGCCAAAACTAGTTTCTCCTGTAAAATTGGAAGCACTACTAGGGAGGCTAAAGTTTAAAGTACGATACCCTAAGCGTGTGATGATCTTGGGACCGTGAAAACTAGGTGTCAGCCAAAAGGCATAAGCCCCTGCCATTTGAAAATTCATAATGGATCCGTTCCCAATTGAGCTTTCAGCTGCACCATTTAAAGACTGAGAGTATCCAAAAAATCCATATCCAAACGAAAGCTCTCCCCACCAATTGCCAGTCAACCAAAGTTGAGCGTCGGTTTTAAATCCAAAAACAGTCCCACTTCCAGCAGCTGTATTGGTGCCATCACTATAGGTACGATCAAACTTTCCCAGCCAAAGATGAAAACCACCAAATCCAATCGTAGGCTTAAAATCATCTTGAAGTTCAACCGTATCGCCCGGTGTGCCTGTCTCGACTTTGAGTCCTTCATCAGGTTTTCTGGCAATTCTCTTTGTGATCTTTTGGAAACTTGCAATTTTATAGTTTGGAGTTTCTTGTATAATTTTTCCAAAGGCAATCCGGTCTTCAACGGTGTCAATTTTTATCCTACCCGTCTCGTTAAACTTCCAATTCACAACCTCTTTTAAAAGAGGATGCACTTTTACTTCTTCTAGAGTGGAAATAATAAGGGTGTCTCCCTTTTGAATAGAGTAATTCTCACCAATATTGGTAGTCACCCATCCGTCATCTCTGCCTGTCACTTGTCCAACAAATGGAATTTTTGAAACCAGTTCTGAAAGTCCTTGTTTTAGTCGCTCATCCAAAGACACCGATCCCAGACTTTCCTCTCCAGTTCTAAAAGAGACTTTTCCAAGAACATTCATTTTTGGAGCGTGAAGCCATTCCAGCACAAATCGATACTCCGGGCCTTCTTTATAGACACGAGTTCTAATCAGACTCTCCGCGTCCATCTTTCGAGCAATCTGCTCTAATATGGATGGGTCATCAATCAAACTCCGATAGGCAATTCGAGATTGGTTTAGCAGCGAGCTTGCTCTTGCCAGATCTCGAACCTTAAATCGACTCTGAGATTCAAAATAGTCTTTATAGGCACGATCGATGTAATCTTTAAAAAGACCATCCACATTGTCCCAAGCTCGAAGGTAACCTACTGTTTTTAAAGCATAGCGTCGATCTAGCTCTGAGCCCGCCTGAGCACCTGTAATTAATAGGATCCACCCGAAAAGAAAAATAATGGCTCTATGCATTTGGATACTGCTCTTCGTAGAAAGCGATTAATGTTTTCAACTCAGCGATCTCTCGATGAGCTCTCTGTAACTCTTGCTTCAAAGACGCCACATCTTCTTTGGCATGAGCTGGGGTGTCATCATAAACCAAATACTTGCCTTTGACTTTTTTATATCTGATTTTATCGGCTTTAATATGCCGACGAAGCGTGGAAAGGCTCACCCCTTTTCTCGCA
>CAYLWK010000245.1:0-4290 GCA_964387255.1 uncultured Oligoflexia bacterium | reverse complement strand
CTTTTTTGATCAAAATAGTTTTGTAATGCTTCGTGCCGAGCGTGAGTGGTTTTACTTTGCATCGACAAGACCTCCGTCTCTCGAAGTGTGCTCACGTAATGGTTTGTGTGAAAAACCACTCCAGGTTCTGAAGAATCATAGGTCACTTCAAAGCGTTTTCCTGTGGTTTCGACATTGATGGAATCATCTAAATCGCAAATCAAATAGTTATGTCCCGAGCAAGGAAGATTCACTTTTAAAAAATCGAGTGCTTGCTTTGCCGATTCACATAAAAGCATTTCCTTCACAAGGGCTCCCCACATGATTCCAATATGGGTTTCATTGCAATGCATGTTATTGATAAAGACACTCACGCCATGAGCGTTCACTCCAGCCAAAGCCATCCCACCAGTCACCGTTAAAATATGATGAGGGATGGGGTCTTCACTTTCAATGTGCAGAATATAAGGGGTTGCGCTCGCGTGCATGTCCCAGGTTTGACCTGAAACACACCGTTCATGATCTCGTACTGCTAATAAACTGCAGCCTCCGAGATCTTCTCCTTGTTTTTGATAAGCATGAACAAAATCTCTAAAATCAGTATAATTATTGAGAGCCATCAGTTCCGTTAAACTCAGACCTGACCCATGGGCAATCCCCTCGAATTCATCGTAAGATCTTGAAAATCGCTGTAAAAAAGTGACTTGATCTTGCAATAATTGCTCAATCTTATCTTGAGCAATCCCACTGAAAATGGAGTCGACTAAAAGTTTGCGGACTTCATAGAGTTCTCTAATTTGTCTTCGAAACGTTTCGCCATGGGCTTGGCCTTGGGCTTTTGCCGAGCCCTTTAGTTTGATCTGGTGCATAGGGTCTTGATTACTTTCTCTCGAAATAGATTCATACTGTGTTCATCTCCGTCCCAGGTTGAAATCATCTGGAGCGGTTTATCTACAAAGATCTTTTGATTGCATGCCACAAATCCAAATTGACCACCACCGTAAAAATAAAGTCCGTCAGGATTTAAATCAGGATGATTGGCTGCAAAGAAATAATTTGAATCATACTGATACAACATGGACGCTGTTTCATGAAAAATTACGGGGACTTTGTGACGGTGACAAATTCGAATCAATTCACTGAGTTCTTCGATCGATTTTTTTGTCTGATTTTTTTCACTTAAAGGCTCTACAAAGACGCCTAAAAGATGATCTGGGTTTTCATTTGCAAGAGTCGCTTCTACTTCATCTAGACTTAAGACTTTCCAGTCATTAAAGTAACGAAGAGTGTTTTTTGAATCTCCTCCCAAACTACGTGCGGTGGAGGCGGTGTCACCAAAATAATCCCCTTGAATGCTGATCGCTTTTTTAGCGAACTTCCGATGAAACCGAAGCGTTCGGATACATTTATCGACAGCCTCTGATCTTCCCGATGCTACATAAGCATGTTGAAGTTCTGTGGGAAGAAGTTCCTTAAAGAAAAGAAGATCAGTGACCATGGATTGACCAATGAAGTTGGACAGTGTGATTTTATTGCGTAGAGAGCCCCACTGAGGAGAGTTAATGGGAGGGATCCGAGCCTCTTGGGTGTGCTTTGAGTGAAGAGTAAAGCTTTGATAAGCAGCCACTCCTTTTCCTTGGTACTGGCCATCCCGACGATCTATCTCAACAGCGCCCAACTTTTGGTTGAGATGCGCCATTGCAGATGAATCAGGGATCTTATTTCGACTGCGGAGCACTTTTGCCCCCCTTCGGTAGGCTTCCATCCATTGCTCAGCTTTGAGCCGAAAACCAATGCCTTTGCCCTGCCAGGCCTGAAGCAAACTTTGATCCATGGAATAATAAGACTTGGAGTCTGATTGAAGAGGGTCTTCTTTGACAAATTGAACATGAGAAAAATGTCGCATTGGGGCTGCAATATTAAATCCAATCATAGTTTCTTTTTTCTCATCCATCACCATGAGGACAAACGCCTCTGGGTCTTGGTTTACTTCCAAAACACGTTCTTTAGGGTCCACTCTTTCGGGCTCATAAACACTCCGTTGAATGTCCATGATCATATCGATTTTTTCATTCACCTCTTTTTGGCTTAAAAGTTGAACTGGATCTCCAAACGCACGCGAGCTTTGAAACATCAAATCCAATAAGGAGAAATCGGCATCATCTTCATACTGCTTCCAAAGCTCTGACTTAGAAACTTGATTGAGTTTTTTTAAATCCCAGTATTGCGTCCAACGAGATTTCAAAAGCTGAGGATACTCGTTTGTGAGCGTTGCAAACCATTTTTTCCAAGTATCCATTGAAAGCGCTTTGTAGCTATCTTGATCTTTTGGAATCCATTGGCTCGCCCATGGGAGTTCCATGGGAATCTCTGAGTCTTCTCGAGCGTAAGCCTGGAGTTCAGACGGTTGTTTTCGGATCCATTCATCTAAAAGCGGGATCTTCCAAATCTTTTTTGCCTTTGAAACGGCTATAAAACATAGATAAAGCGCTTTAAAAAGATGCACGATTTCTCGGTCAGTGACACTTGCAGTGACTCTGAAACGAGCTGTTTTTTCGCCCGCCGGGTAGAACATCATCCCACTTGGGTAACGGTTTTCAATCAATGCCATTAAAATTTCTTTGTTGGGTAAATCAAATGCAAATGCGAGGCCTTGTCCACGTGGGTTTTGAACAAGTTCTTCATCTAAAACGTCTTGAAGGATATGGAGTTGGTTCTGAATCTTCTCTTCAAGCTCACTTTTGTCTAGCTGCATAATTTTCTGCGCAAAAAGATAACCTCGATAAAACGATGCTGCAGAGGTTTCAAGGGGGATCTCATCTTGAGGGATGGTCGAAGCCACTAGAGCCACTTGAGCTTTTTTAGCTGTTGCCACGACATCAGGTTGGTCTGGTTTTCCCTCTGGAGTTTGGAGGTTAAATTTCTGATGCCAAAAAAGCTCTCCACCCAATCCAAAGCCTGTTTGCACCTCGTCAAAGATGAGGGGTGTGTCGAGGGCTCGCGTGAGAACCCGCAGAGCACGATAAAATCGTGGGGTTCCATAACGATCACCACCCTCGCAAAGAAGGGGTTCTATGATGACACAAAGACGTTTTTCCTTTTTTAAAAGTGAGCGTAAATGAAGTAAGCAATGCACTTCTCTTTGAAGCAAAGGATCCTTGATCTCTTGAATTTCTTCGATGGCTTTTTGAAAGAGATTGTCATCCAGGGAAGCCCAGTGCTCAAGCCAGCCTTCTGGCTCCAGTGCGGGATCATTGGGCTTTTTTGTTTCTGGAAAAGGATTAAACTCGACTAAGTCTGAGAACATCTGAAATGGCTCTCGTTTTGCTGGCGAGAAGGTCGAATGAAGTGCTAGAAGCATTCGTCCATGAAATGAGCCTTCAAATGCAATGATTTTTCTACGATCGGGGTTTTTCTTTTGGCAAGCGCGGTAAGCTGTCTCTACGGCTTCGGCGCCAGAATTCACAAACGTTACATGGGGAAGGCCTGTTGCATCTTTCACAATTTTTTCAAATGCTTGCTTTACGTCCCAGTGATTAAAATCAAAAGTGTCTTGCCAAACTTCTTCACGAAGGCTCATAGGCCGTGTGACAGGGTCGTTAAACCCTGCTGCAAGTGAGGCAATCTGAGAGGCACCATCGATGATCGCACGTCGCTCAGGAGGGATCGAAACTAGGTAATTCCCAGTCGATTTTAGAAGATCTACGATGAGTGGTTTTTTCTCTGAAACAATGTAGTCTCCTTCATAGAGTTGATCCAAAAGCTGATGAGAACTTTTGAGGTCGTCATCAGAAAAGCCGGTGGGAATCACTTTGTTAGGCTTTCCCCAAATCGGGGTATATTCTAGGTTTTCGTTATTCAACGCATTGGCAAATTGAAGTAACTTTTCTCGAATGGCCTCAAATTGGGTAATTTTAAGGTTTTTGGAGATTAAAAACCGATCTTCTTGAATCTCAAATCCAGGTAAAGACTGAAGTGGTTCTGTCAACGGCTTGGGAAGGGCTTTGGGATTAAGTGATTTTCGCTTCCATTGAAGTTGGTCAATCGCACTTAAGTCGATGGCCAACGTGTCCTTTTCTTCCACAGCACAGATCGGCAATAAATTAAAACATTCTCGCAGTAAATGAAGGTAGGTTTTTGAAATCATGAGGCTTTAAGCATAATCTTCTTGGCTCTATCTTGTAAATGCCATTCACTGGATCTTTGCCTAAAAGCACCCTGACGCCAATTAAAAGACCCATTACCAAACCAGTAAGCTTGGTTTTCAGTGAATGATTTTTTAGGATGATCATTAAGATGGTGCTGAATGCG
>CAYLWK010000244.1:0-2779 GCA_964387255.1 uncultured Oligoflexia bacterium | reverse complement strand
AAACGTTCACGGATCGCACTGCTCTTTTCTTGAACCTCATCGCTTGAAAGCTTTTTTCGATGATCTCGAACAGCTGTTCTGATTTCTAGGACTCTTCCGGAGTTTGACATTCTTCTTTCACCAACTCAAAAAGTGATTGGGATTTTTTTTCAATGGTCTCAAAATGTTCAGCGGTCCGTTTTTTTGCTCGCAAATAATCCTCAGCCATATCCAATAAAGCAATCACAGCTACTTTATACGGGGCAGCTTTCCCCAATCGAGATTCGGCTTCATGTAACTTTTTTGAAGCAAGTTCAATCGCTGCTTCTAGCTGGTGACCCTGAATATTTGAACGAAGACTAATTCGCTCTCCCATAAAATTCAGTTCAAGTTTTCGATCATCTGATACTTCATTTGAATTCAATTTCAATTCCCCACTTTCCTAAGAACACCTTTTACAAATCAGTCGTCGTAAAATCGCTGCTTAAAATTTCATGTCCTCGCTTTGAGTGTAATCCATTATGAAAAAGATTCAACGAGAACAGCCATTCCCTGTCCGCCCCCGATACAAGCAGAGCCAATCGCAAGTCGTTTTTTCTGCCGCTTTAACTCATACAAGAGCTGCATCGTGATCCGAGTGCCCGAGGCCGCCAGCGGGTGCCCAATGGCAATCGCTCCTCCATTGACATTCAATTTCTCGGGATCAAGTCCAAGCTCCTTTTGAACCGCTAAGGTTTGAGGCGCAAATGCCTCATTAACCTCGATGAGATCAATCTCGCTCAGTTTCATTTGAGTTTTTTTAAGAAGTTTTTGAATCGCAGGAACCGGTCCAATCCCCATGATTTTAGGCTCACATCCCACCACCGCAGAAGCAATCAATCTACCTAAAGGCTTCAAACCGTTTTCTTTTGCAAAGCGCTCGGTGCTCACCACCATCATAGCAGCTCCGTCGACAATGCCACTGGCATTCCCTGCAGTCACTACTCCGTCTTTTTTAAAAACGGGTCGAAGTTTACCTAACGACTCCAGTGTTGTCTCAGGACGAGGATGCTCATCTTGCCTGATCTGTGTGACGTTCCCTTTGCGGTCTTTGATTTCAACAGACACTATCTCTTCTTCAAAAACTCCAGCCGCTTGAGCTTTTCTTGTCTTTGTTTGACTCAATAAAGCGAACTCATCTGATAACTCACGCGTGATCTGATATTGCTCTGCTAAATTTTCTGCCGTGATCGCCATCGGTGCCTGAGCATACGTATCTGTCAGGGCTTGGCTCATTGAATCCACTAACTCACGATGCCCCATCTTCATGCCCCAACGAGAGTCCCAAGAACAATACGGCGCCATACTCATGGCTTCAACTCCACCAATCAGCCCCACTTCCATCTCTTGAATTTTCATCAATCCCTGCGCTTGCGCAATCACCTCAAATCCAGAGCCGCAGAGACGATTGATTAAAAGTGCTGGCTTTTCTTTAGGAACCCCACTTTTCAAACCAATGTGCCGAGCAGTGTAAATGCTGTCAGGAGCAGAAGACAAAACGTTGCCGATGATCGTTTGGTCCACCTTTTCTGCCTCAACTCCTGATTGCTCCAAGGCGGCGTTTGATGCAATCACTCCTAACTCGGTAGGCGTTAAATCTTTTAAACTGCCTCCATACCCTCCAAAAGGGGTTCGCTTGGCTCCTAAGAAAACTAACTGCTCAGACATCTTTAAATACCTCCACCTTTTTAAATCCTCTCACCTTGCAGATACAATCACTTAACGACGCTGCCTGGCCCGCTGTCGTGATTAAAAGCTGTTCTGTTTGAAATCGCTTTGCAATCAGCTCGTTTACCTGCTCACGATGATAGTCCATGATTTTCTTTCGAAACTCTTCAAGCGAATAAATACGCCTCCCCACCAACGCATTTCGAATCTTCCAACCCAACCGTTTATGAGCTGAATCAATTCGAAGCGCGAAGCCATTCGATACGGACTCTTTGGCATACTCAAACTCATCTGCAGTCAACCCTTTTTCAATAAACTCTTCGAAGAGTGAAACTGTTTTTGGAATTACAAGATCCGCATATTGTGCCGATGGAAACGTATAAATCGAAAATAAACTTTTGGGATCTCTTAATCCATATTGCTGACCAAACCCACTACTCACTCCATAGGTCCATCCATTTTGAGCTCTCAACACCTGCATCAATCTCGAAGTAAAATCTCCACCGAAAATAAAATTTGCAAACTCCAGACACTCTCGATCTGGGTCGTCTTCTAAAAACCCTGGAATCGATAGCAAAATAGGTGTCGTCGAGAGTCCAGCTTTATCAATCACAAGCCCTTCTCTCGATTTAATCTGAAGCTCTGGCCCCTTTGGACTCAATACTTCTTCGTCAGGAAGCTCTGAAAGTTTCGCTTGAATCGCCCCTTGACGCTCAATAAATCGTTCACTTCCTACCATTCCAATCAACAAGCCCTTTTTTCCAAAAAAGCGGTTGTAGAATTGTGTCACATCGTCAACATTCAAATTCTTCAGAGACTCAAGAGTGCCTTCACCTGGACTCGCATAAGGTGAGTCTTTCATCACTTTTGCCATCATCGCTCGACCTGAGAGATAGCGAGGATCTGCCATCTGAGCTCGAATTTCTCCTTGCATCAAATCTTTTAATTTAGAAATAGAACTCTCATCAAATTTTGGTTTTAATAGTATTTCTTGCAATAATTCTAAAGCAGCATCTACTTTCTCTTCGATCACCGTCAAAACTACAATACTTCGATCAATTCCCGCTCCGGTGGAAATCGATGCTCCAATTTT